>DASSFT010000544.1:0-2911 GCA_035694045.1 Chitinophagaceae bacterium | reverse complement strand
TTTCCTGCATTCCGTGCACGAATATTCCTGACGATGATATCGTGGCATCCATTCTGAAACGATAAACAATCGCCACCCGGACCTGTATTATCAAGCGTGATACCGGGTGAAGGTGCCGTGGAGCCGTCAATCGTTAGATTGCTCACAACAATATTATGATCGGATGCATCCCAGCGAAACCCTTTGATGGTACCGGCTACATCGAATACAATGGTCCTGTCGCTGCCGATCGCATCATAAAGACTTCCCGCGCCGTAAGCATTGAGATTGGTTACACGGACTATTTTTTTCCCGGTCCCTCCCTTCGTTACTGCACCAAAACCTTCATATTTATTTTGGCCAAACAGGAAGCTGTTCAGCAAAAGGAGATAGATAAGTATACAGATCGGTGGCCGGTACATAAGGGTAATGAGGTAAGACCCTTGCAAATATAATAGCCGCTCGCTTATTATTACAATGGCCGGAAAGATATAGGAGCTTATTAGCCCACAGAGAGCCGCGGAGAAGACGCGGAGGGCCACAGAGAGGGAGAGAAAACTCTGTGGTCCTCTATTGCCAGCATCCATTTTCAAGCTCAAGACACATCGATTTTTAAATATTCCCTATATGCAGCAAAAGAAAACTCTGTGGCTCTCTGTGGCCAGAAAACGACCCTATGAGAACCCTTAGCAAATGAACATCCCGCCAGAGTAGCGGGATGTTGGTGGGTACAATCTTTGGTTTTCCGTCCGTGATAATGATTAACCAGCAGATCAGCTACAGCCTCCCTGGTTACCACAATTAAAACATTTATAGCAGGTACCACTACGCATCATGATATGTCCGCATACGTTGCAGGCAGGTGCATCGCTTTGCATGTTCTTGGCCACGGCGTTTACGGCATCCATTCCCGTATCCGTCTTAATGTTTTGAGCTGCCCGTTGATTCTTGGAAGGTTGACTGGAACTGCCCCCGGAAGAAGGAATGATACGTACACTTGACAATTCCTGTTTATCATTCTTGGCATATTCAAGATTGGAAGGGATATCATCCCAATCATCTGCGCCGGTATTCATTACTTCAGGTTTATCTACCACATGCACCAGGTCGGTGCGTCCCAGGTATTCATAACCGAGTACGCGGAAGATAAAGTCAACGATGGAAGTTGTCGATTTGATATTCGGGTGCTCAACAAAACCAGAGGGATCGAACTTGGTGAAAGCAAACTTGTCAACGAATTCTTCTAACGGTACACCGTACTGCAGACCGATAGAAATGGAAATGGCAAAGCAGTTCATCATGCTGCGCATGGTGGCTCCTTCCTTAGCCATGTCGATAAAGATCTCACCAAGTGTACCATCGGCATATTCACCTGTCCTGAGGAACACAGCCTGGCCATTTATTTTGGCCTTCTGCGTAAAGCCCCTGCGTTTGGCGGGCAATGAACGGCGCTCGACAATGCTGGCCAGCTTTCTTTTAAGTTTAGTGTCAGGAGAGTTCTGCACTCTTTTCTGTACTTCTTCCAGCAACTCGTCTATTGTCAGCTTCCCGAGATCTACTATATTAGAAACATTACCATTGGAAGGTTGTTGTACGGTTACCTCTTCTACCTTTGCAACCTCGGATTTCGGGCTTTCATCCTCGGATTTTTTCTTCTTGTCAGACTTGTTACTTAATGGCTGGGAAAGTTTAGAGCCATCCCTATACAGTGCACAGGCTTTCAACCCCAGTTCCCAGCTTAACAGGTAAGAATCGGCTATTTCTTCAATAGTAGCTTCATTGGGGAGGTTGATCGTTTTGGAAATAGCGCCACTGATAAACGGCTGTGTGGCGCCCATCATGCGGATATGACCATGCGCATGTATATAGCGCTGACCCTTCTTTCCACATTTGTTGGCACAGTCAAAAACGGGCAGGTGTTCTTTTTTCAGGCCGGGAGCTCCTTCAAGCATCATCGTGCCGCAGATATAATCATTGGCGGCTTCTATTTCTCCTTCGCTAAAGCCCAATGCTTCGAGTAAACTCCATTCAAAATCGTTGTATTCGTCGGGACTGAATCCAAGACGTTGCAGGCACTCTTCACCCAATGTATATTTATTAAATACAAATGCGATGTCAAAAGCAGCAACCACGGCAGCATCCAGGCGTTTGATCTCATCGGCGATCAATCCTTTTTCACTCAATGACTGGTGGTTAATAAAAGGTGCCCCTGCAAATGACCCTGTGCCGGCTGCATATTTAATAATGGAATCCGTTTCTTTTTCTGAATATCCCAGGTTCCTTAAAGCAACAGGTACTGACTGGTTGATGATCTTAAAATATCCGCCTCCCGACAATTTTTTAAATTTTACCAGGGCAAAATCGGGTTCAACGCCGGTGGTGTCGCAATCCATTACCAGGCCGATCGTACCGGTAGGCGCGATCACTGTTGCCTGCGCATTGCGAAATCCATACTTTTCTCCCATCTCTACCGCTTCATCCCAGGCTTTGCAGGCAGCCTTGAGCATATAATCGGGGCAATGTTCAGCTTTAATGCCCATGGGTTTGAGGCTGAGCAATTCATATTCATCCGCATCATAGGCAGCCAGGCGATGATTGCGCATAACGCGCATCATATGCGCCTTGTTTTCTTCAAAACGCGGGAATGCTCCCAGCGCCTGTGCCATCTCAGCTGAAGTCTTATAAGCAACGCCAGTCATTATCGCAGTGATAGCCCCGGCAATCGCCCTTGCCTCTTCGCTGTCATAAGGAATGCCGCTTACCATTAATAATGTACCGAGATTGGCATAACCGAGACCGAGGGTCCTGTACTCATAACTTAACCTGGCAACCTCCTTTGACGGGAACTGGGCCATCAGCACAGATACTTCCAAAACCACGGTCCAGAGGCGGCAATTGTATTCGTATCCTTCAACATCGAAATAATTTTTTT
>DASSFT010000543.1:0-4227 GCA_035694045.1 Chitinophagaceae bacterium | reverse complement strand
GAATAACCTGAAAAATCAGTAAGCATGATCGTTGGCCAATCAAACTTCCTGCAAGCCTTAGGTTGGGCAGTGCTCAACAGTCTTTGGCAAATGGCTTTTTTGTGGGTAATCTACCAGATAATTTCCGGTATTTACCGTAGTGCGAAATCTTCTCAAAAAAGCTACCTGGCAACAGGTCTGATCCTTTTCGGATTTACATGGTTCATTTATACATTCTTTTCAATTCTCTTTGCCAGCCCTGCCAATAATGTTATTTCCCCGGATTTTATAGGCGGCAACGGTAACGAACGCCTCAACACGTGGCTGAACACCATGCTGCCGATTGCTTCGATCATTTACCTCGCCCTGCTTTTATTGCCCGTTTTTTATTTTATCCATAATTACCGTTACGTACAAACTATCCGCCACAATCAATTGAGCAAAGTAGATGTGGACTGGAGAATATTTGTAAAGAACGTAGCTGCCAGGATGGGTATTAAAAAACCCGTACGCATATGGTTGTCCGGAATTGTAACCTCACCGGTAACGATCGGATACCTGAAACCAGTGATCCTTTTACCTGTAGCCGCCATCAACCAGTTGTCAACCCAACAATTGGAAGCTGTGCTGTTGCATGAGCTTGCGCATATAAGAAGGTATGACTACCTGGTCAACCTTATCATCCGTATTATACAAACCATTCTTTATTTCAATCCTTTTGTAAAAGCGCTGGTGAAGACAGTGGAAATGGAAAGGGAAAAAAGTTGCGATGAAATGGTGATACAGTTCCAGTACGACCCGCATGGTTACGCCACTGCTCTATTGATGCTGGAAAAATTAAGTTATTTACCCCGCCCCCTCGCAGTAGCGGCCGCAGGCAAAAAAAGCGACCTGCTGAACAGGATTGAATGCGTTTTGGGTGTCCAGAAAAAACAGGTGATCTCTTTTAATAAGATTGCTGGTCTTTTTGCAGGATTGCTTTGCTTTATTGCGGTCAACGCACTGCTGATAGCCAACAAGCCCGGTAAGACCACCGGCGAGACAGCTTCCCTTACGGATATGTCCTCCCCTCTCTACTTCTTTACCGAAAGCGATAAGGGTACGAAAGCTTCCAAACCGGTCTCAGCGCCACAGGAAACAATTGCCCGGTCCATCGTAAATCATGCTCGTCCGATAGGGACAGAAACGACGGCACAAAAAGATGCAGCCACACCTGAACCCGAAATAGAAGAGTTTGCCCTGGCTCAATATAAATTTGCAAAATTGGTGGAACCCGCACCCGGCGTTCCGGCTATTAAAGAATTGAAAGCTTACCAGGAGCAACAGGTAAAAGAAGCTTTGGATGCTTCCAAAAAGATATTGGAACAGAAACAATGGAAGGACGTCGAAAAGAACATCGCTGATGTCATGACCGAAGAAGAAAAAGATGTCCTGAAATGTCAATACGAAAAGGAACTGAGTAAAGTTGACTGGACAAAGATGAAACAAAAACTCAGCCTGGCATACGATAAGATCGACTGGACTACTATCAACGATAACCTGAGCTCTGCGCTTGTCGAAATAAAGTTGGACAGCCTGCAACAGGTATATGTTCAGACTATGACCGAACTTTCTGTTGTCCAGAACCAGCTTTGTGAAAATAACTTAAAGGCAATACCAGATACAGATGTAAGCCTGGAATCTATTGAACAAAACAAGAAGAAGGTTCAGAAAGCCTTGAATACCCTGCATAAGGTAAAAGCAAGAAAGATCATTCACCTGTAATAAGTCTTACCTGTTTTTCTCGCCGCTGATTTTTGCCATTACTTTTTCGACGGCCGCGTTAAAATCATCCGGTTTTTCTACCATAGGATAATGACCGCTGGCATGTACAGTCACCACTTCGCACCCGTAGCGGCAATATTTATTTAACGAATCCAGGCGGGTGGGCACAACATCACTGTTTATCAGGTATAATTTTTTAGGCAACCTGGTCATCAGTTCCTGTTCCCGTTGGGCAACGGTCATCACTCCCCGTAATACTTTAATGGCAATAGTGGAATCAGTGGTAAGTATATCGTTCATCACGCGGTTGACTACAGAAATATCTGTTGTTGGCTGAAAAAGGGATTTCTTTACATATATACTTACCGTAGAATCGAAATGAGACGATAGCTGCATGAAAAATGTATCTGCCTGCCGCTGTTGTTCCTCGTTCATCGGGCCCCCCGGCTCCTGCAGGTTATCGATTCCCACCCATCCAATGGCTGCAGCAGGGTATTTATTAGCAACATTTAAAACGATATCGCCTGACATCGAATGCCCGATCAATACCACGTTTTTTAGATCCAGTTGGTCGATGACAGTTTTTATGTCTTCTGTATATTCATCAAAATTCCAGTCTGTCCTTTCTTTGCCCGACTGGCCAAACCCGGGAAGATCGATGGCGACTACCCTGTAGCGATCACAAAAATGCCTCAATTGAGCTTTCCAGTATTCCTTGGTGATGCCCCAACCATGTACAAAAAGAAGAGTGGTGTCACCTTTACCACAAGCTGTATAGCTGATGTTTACTCCGTTTCTTTTAACTTCTGAAGCATTTCCTTTACGCTGGGTTTGTTGACAGGAAAATAAAAGAAGAAATACCGTCGCGGGTAAGAATAGCCGGGGAGACATATACGCGTATTTGAACTAAAAGTACATTATTTCCCCAGCTATGCGATACGCCAGCCCGGATTGTTCGGGCAGACGCCTTACTGTTTATTCGGAGGATAGACTGCTTTTACAGGCTTTAAAGTATGCAGGTAGTTATAGATAGCCGTCAGTTCGGTATCTGTCATGCGTTTGAATGAGTTCCAGGGCATGGGTGATTTTGGGTAGAGCTTACCCATACGGAAACGGTCAATAAAATTCTGCTTTGACCAGCCGAAGATCCTGCCAGTGCTGTCGGGCGTCAGATTGACCGTCATGTAACCTTCGATATCATTGCCACCCGCGAAAGGTTCGCCGATATAACCGCCGCTCATATCCCTCTTGGTATGGCAGCCATTACACTCGGACACATGAAGGGCCAGGTATTCACCATAGGCAGCAGAGCTGTCCCGTGTAATACTTTTTGCTACAGTCCCTACTGGTCCCACTGGCTTTACCATGAAGGCTTTTACCACATAGCCAAGCACATTGAGCGTATGATCAGGAACTTTATTCTGTACCGGCTTTTGCGAGCGCAGGAAAGAAATGACTGATACCAGGTCTTCATCGGTCATGTTATGAAAAGGCATGAAATCCAGGACGGCAGTTCCATCGGGGCGAACGCCATAGCGAAGCATCCTGGCTATTTCGCCATCTGTGCGTTTGCCGATACCTGTTTCGATATCGGGTGTAATATTTTTTGAATAAATATTTCCTACGGGCAGTTCGAATTTAACACCTCCGGTCAATGGTACGTCCTGACCCAGGTCAATGAGCGAATCGGCATTGCCCCTGTAATGACAATTGATACAATGTGCCGTGGTATATACCAGGTGGCGGCCGCGGTTGATTACGGCTGTATCGGTGGACGCCTTAATGTCTGGAAAAGGCGCATCATATTTCAGGTTTTGCCTGGCAGCCACCGTAATGGTAAGAGCAGTGATCAGGACAAGAAGGACGATCCCCGTCCATTTCAGAATCTTTTTAAATCTTTTCATAATAACTGGTTTGATTGTAATGGGCGGCAAATTATAAGTACATCGTTTGTTTTGAAATGTTAGGCCGGGTGAATTGAAATTTATGGCGGATGAACTGTCGGAATATTTTCAGTTATATTTGATGATATACTTTGTTTAAAATGTCTTCCGGATCGTTTTCCAACCAGGTAGCAATTGTGACCGGTGCAGGCCAGGGAATTGGTTTCGAGATCGCCAGGCAATTGGCTGCCTCGGGAACTTCAGTTGTGTTGAACGATATCGATCGATCGAGGGCCAGGCAGGCAGCTGATAAAATAAGTAAAGAAGGGATCTGTCATCCGATGGCGGGTGATGCAGCAGATACGGGTTTTATCCGGTCGATGGTTGACGAAGCTGTGGGCCGGTTCGGAAAATTGACCATCGCCGTTGCCAATGCAGGCATTACTTTATACGGCGATTTTTTTACTTACAAACCTGAATCGCTCGACGAAGTGATGAGAGTGAATTTGCATGGAAGTTTTTTTCTTACGCAGATGGCGGCAGCCCAAATGAAAAACCAGGATGAAGGCGGAAGTATTTTGCTGATGTCTTCAGTAACCGG
>DASSFT010000542.1:0-4647 GCA_035694045.1 Chitinophagaceae bacterium | reverse complement strand
AAAACGAGGCGGCATTTTTCGGGGAGTTGTTGAACAGTTGCTTCAATATTCTGTCGGGTAATTTCGTAATCGATCCAATCATTCACTGGATTATGAGAAGCTGAATAAATGCTATCGGGCCTCTTTTCGTCCAGCTCCTTTCTCTTTTTTTGCTGGACTATTTTGGCCAATATTTCATATTTGACACTGCTGGCAATATAGGTATGAAAACTGTGCCGGATAGTTAACCGTTGTCTCCTATTCCAAAGGTTCATAAAAACATCCTGAACTACTTCTTCTGCTAATGCCTGGACCTTTAATTTGGAGTAAGCCAGCGTTAATAATTTTTTCCAGTACCGGTTATAGAGTTCAGTAAAAGCAGAGTTTGCCTGGTCGGTAGCAAGAAGCCCGGTTAATTCAGCATCTGTATGGTTTAAAAGATGACTCACGATTACACCAGAAAGTTAAGGAAATATGATCTTATTACTAAGCATTTTCCTAACAAAAAGAGACCGCTGAACTAAGGGTTTGGCTGCTTTTCTGACGCTATTTTATTGGGCGGCAGACTACCCCTCTAATAGCTATCATGCAACAAGTGAAAAAATTTGTAATCATCATTCCGCCCCCGCAGGATATAGCCTGTCAGCCTGACCTGCAACACAAGTTGGCGACTGGGGATAGGGAAGCCTTTGCATGGGTTTATAAAAACTATTGTAAAAAGGTCTATGACTACGCGATACTGGTGACGAATAATGAGCAGCAAAGCGAGGATATTGTACAGGAAGTTTTTTTGAGGCTATGGATTAAGAGAGAGAAGCTCAGCGCAGTTAAGGATTTTAACTCATATCTTTTTATTATCGGTCGAAACATTACTGCAAATTTCTTAAGGAGACAATCAAATGATAACTACAGACGTGTAGAATTTGCTAAAACCCAGGATCTAACTGTTTATCCGCAGTATGAGAAGACGATTTCAGTACAGGTGGGAGAATTGCTAAATAACGCAGTGAAGCAATTGCCGCCCCGGCGACAGCTTGTCTACCGCCTGAGAAGAGAAAACGGCTGGCCACTGAAAAAAATAGCACAGGAACTGCAGATCAGCCGTGAGACGGTCAAAACACATATGCAGGATGGGCTAAAATATTTGAAAGATTATATTAAAGTGAGAATGAAAGACCAATAGATCCGGAAATGGTCAATAAGTGAAATCTAAAGTAGTAGATTCATTAAAGTTGCCACTGGAGTTTTGCTACAACAGCACCTGGCTGTCTTTCGTTGTTGTACTAATTTATCCAATCATCAGGATCCTTTTGAAGTTGCTCCAACGTGTTATGCAGCTTTTTCCCATCAATTTTAGTCTTATCTTTATAGATACACTAAGCTTTATCTTTTGATTAACTTTATGTTGCCCTTAGAAGATTTGGAGGATTGCCCCTTATTTTTGGCTGGTATAACCAAATGGCTCTGTACAGTTCCCATACCGATAATGATTTGTTTCTCCTGATCTCCCAGGGAGATGAAGCTGCTTTTGCTGAACTCTTTCGCCGCTATGACAAGCGTATTTATCCATTTGTACTCAAGATGGTCAAATTTGAAACCTATGCCGAGGAAATAACGCAGGAAATCTTTATAAAATTATGGGTCAACCGCATTAAGCTGGCCGATATTGATCGTCCCGAATCTTATATTTTGACTGTCGCCGCAAATCATACCCTTGACCAGATCAAAAAAAATCTCCGGGAGCATAAAATGCTGCAACGGCTGGCCGTTAAGTTGAAGGATGCCGATTCTAATACCACTGAAGAAACCCTGTTGTTCCGCGACAGCGTGGCCCTCGTGGAGCAAGCCGTTGATCGTCTGACCATCCAGCAGAAAAAGGTTTATCGTCTTAGTCGCCAGACGGGGCTTAGCAATGACGAAATTGCTGCCCATCTTAATGTTTCCCCCAACACCGTCCGCAACCACCTGGTAGAAGCACTCCGCTCCATCCGGAGCTTTCTTGAAGAAAAAGGGCAGACTCATCTTTCCTCCCTTACTTTGATGTTTCTCCTAATGGAAAAGCTCTGCTCCTAAATTTTTTTCTGACTTTTTCCTTTTTTACTAGTTCCCGTTTGTTTTTGTGTCGTCTTAACATACAATGCAAATTTCAGATCGGATATATTATCTCTGGCAACAGTACGTTGGTGACTGTGCTACCCCGGCCCAGTTGGAAGAACTCCGGGATTGGCTGGACCAGCCTCAGAACACTGAAGCGGCTAAGCAACACCTTATTGATTTTTTAATACAATCAAAGCCCTTACTTTCTCATAGCGAGCCCCGGCTCCGGAACATACTACAAAAAATAAGAGCTACTGAACCTGCCATTGCCGGCTCGTCTGGCAAACAACCAACTTACAGGCTCAACCGCAATTGGTTTCGATATGCGGCCGCTGCTGCTGTTTTGGCAATTGTTGCGACAGGGGTTGTATTGCTAACCAATAAGAAATCTGGTCAATCGGTTGCAAGCGGTAACGGGTACTCACAAAATGATTTGCTTCCTGGTGGTGATAAAGCAGTTTTGACACTTTCGGATGGCAGTAAGATAATACTTGATAGTGCTTCAAACGGAGTGCTGACTCATCAGGGAAATGCCACTGTAGTGAAACTATCAAATGGGAAACTAGCCTATAGCTTAAATGGAGCCGCCACCGGAAAAGAAGGGGTATATAATACAATGACCACGCCCCGGGGAGGCAAGTATCAACTACGTCTTCCGGATGGTACTGATGTATGGCTAAACGCGGAATCATCCATCACTTACCCCACAACTTTTACAGGTACCAGTAGAAAAATAGCCTTAACAGGTGAAGCTTATTTTGAAGTGGCAAAAGACAAAACAAAACCTTTTATAGTTAATGTTAATAATAGATCGGAAGTGGAAGTACTGGGTACACATTTCAACATAAATTCTTACAGCGATGAGAGTGGTATAAAAACAACGTTGCTCGAAGGAAGTGTCAGAGTCACCAATGGGGTTGCAGTCGTTGGTCCTGGTGTTATTTTACGCCCAGGTCAGCAATCCAGTATTACCGCTAATGTCAATGGCATCAGTATTACTAATGATGCCGATCTCGAACAGGTGCTGGCGTGGAAAAATGGGTATTTCCATTTCAACAGAGCCGATATCAGAACAGTGATGCGGCAGATAGCACGATGGTACGATGTCGAAGTAGTATATGAAGGGACCGTTCCTGATGACAAATTCGTTGGTGAATTGCCCATGGATGCCAATGCTTCGCAGGTGCTGAGTGCGCTGGAAAAGATAGGAGTGCATTTTCGGATAGAAGAAAAAAGGATAGTTGTTACACAGTAAAATGACTTGATCTAAATTCCGTGGTTCCCAAAAACAAAACCGCCTCGTGGTCTAGACGAAGCGGCGGCGTCGGGGTCAACCCGTTTCAATAAATACAGTTATGTCAACCAAAACAAGTAAAACCCAAACACGTCGAAGTTATGAAATTATTGTTTAAGGCTCGTCCGCTGTTCTGTCAGCGGGCGCTGATTAAAACCCTGCGGATTATGAAGATCACAGCATTCATTTTACTCGCTTTTTGTTTACAAGTTAGCGCTGAAGGAAATGCGCAGAACGTAACGCTTAAGGTTAAGAATGCCTCTTTGGAGACCGTTTTTAAAGCGATTAAAAAGCAGACGAATTTTACCTTTTTCGCTAAGGCAGATTTACTAGACAAAGGAAATAAAGTCACCCTGGACCTTACTGATGTTCCATTAAAAGAAGCCCTCGATGCCTGCTTCAAAAACCAACCCTTTACTTATTCCATAGAAGGTCGTATCATCATAGTGGAACCTATTCTGTCTGCCGCTCTAGACAAAACAAATAATTCGACGGCAGTCATGGCTGCCGGCCAGCACCCACCACCCGTTCCTATTTTGATCACAATCCATGGCCGCATCGTAAATGAAAATGGTGAACCTGTTCGCGCCACTGTTGCTGTGAAAGGAACAAATAGTGCTACAGCCACGAATGATAACGGCGAATATGAATTAAAAGATGTCGATGAGAAGGCGACACTTGTGATCACGGGTGTAAGTATTGAAGCCCAGGAAGTGAAGGTCAATAGCAGGGAATTGATCAATGTGTCGGTGAGGATTGCGGTGAAGGAGGGGGAGGAGATTGTCGTGGCATATAATAAGACGACGGCACAGAAGAATGTATCGTCGTTGACGGTGGTAAAAGGAGAGCAAATACAGAACTTGCCGAATAGAAGTTTCGAAAAGAGTTTAGAAGGATTGGTGCCCGGATTGCTCGTAAATAGTGGCAGTGGACAACCTGGAGGAGCCACCAATAATTTTGTGTTGCGTGGGATTGCTACGGGTGGTATACCTTCCAATGGCCAGATGTACCGAAGTCCGTTAATTGTGATAGATGGTATCCCGGTTTTCCAGGATCCTTTGCGAGGCACGGGAGCTTCCGGGGACGCATCTGAAAGTAATCCCATAGCACAGTTAAATCCGTCAGATATTGAAACAATTACAATTCTCAAAGATGCTGCTGCAATAGCACTTTATGGGTCTAAAGCCAGCAACGGTGTAATATTGGTTACAACTAAAAAAGGCAAATCGGGAAAAACAAAGTATGAATTCAGACATCTGACAGAAATTGCTGAAAGA
>DASSFT010000541.1:0-4599 GCA_035694045.1 Chitinophagaceae bacterium | reverse complement strand
ATCGGCCTGCTAAGGGCTGAGCGCATAGCCAAGCTTGTTGCCGGCCCCATGAACGTCTTTGCCAAAGTGACGCATCCCATCGTCTGGACGCTTAATAAAGTAAGCAATCTTTTCTTTTTCATCTTTAATATCAAAAAACAGAAAGACGATGCTGTAACGGAAGAAGAGATCAAGACCATGATCACTGAAGGCACAGAGGCCGGTACGATTGACGAAGCAGAGCAGGATATTATTAACCGCGTTTTTCACCTCGGCGATCGCAGCATTACCTCCCTGATGACTCACCGGAGCGATATTATCTGGTTCAACCTGGATGACAACGAAGAAAAGATCAAAGAAAAAATAATGATCGAGCCACATTCGGTCTATCCCATTTGCGACGACAGCATTGATGAGATCAAAGGAGTAGTTTCCATCAAAGATCTTTATGTCAGTCCCGACAATACACTGTTCAAAGAGATCATGAAGCCGGCGCTATTTGTTCCCGAAAACAATTCTCCCTTCCAGGTAATGGAAAAGTTCAAACAATCCAAGATCCATTCCTGCTTTATCGTGGATGAATACGGCAGCATACTGGGTTTGGTCACCCTTAACGACATACTGGAAGCGATCATCGGCGATATTCCCCAGCCCGATATTGATGATTACGAAGTCAAGGAACGGGAAGATGGTAGCTTCCTCGTAGATGCACAGATACCTTTTTATGATTTCCTGTCCAAGTTTGGTAAGACAGACTGGATGAATGAAGGAGAACAGGATTTTGATACATTGGCCGGCTTTATCCTACATAAACTCGAACGCATTCCCAAGACCGGGGATAAATTCCAATGGAAAGATTTTGGCATCGAAATTATTGACATGGATGGGCACAGGATTGATAAGGTGTTGGTGAAAATAAGCAATGAGTTGAGAGAGGAGATGGCCGATTAGAGCAGGGATGCTGGTCTCTGGATGCTGGATACTGGATACTGGATAATCCCAATTAATCAGGTGTTCACCTGCAGCAATTTGCATCCAGCATTTAGCATCCAATATCTAGCATCTAAAAAGAGAAACTCGCCTCTTTTTTCGGATAATCCAGCTTAGTACTCTTCCTGTTCCCTCCCACCACTACATGAATAATGTTGATCTGGTCATCGTAGAGGTCCTGCAGAATGGAGTCAGTAACTTCCACTTTTTTTACTGAATTTACATTTTCTACCTCCAGGTAAATATTCGCCGCTACATCTTCTTTTTCAAAGCCGAGGTAATTAAGGACAACGGCCTTGCCATCCGCTTTTACCAGCAAATGACTTAACAGGTATTTTTTTACGAGGCTGTCCATTGCGGCTTTCATACTGCCGGCAGAAAGATCCGTTTTTGTATGGTATTGTTTTGAGAGGCAGGACTCAAAATCATCTACAAATATCTTGCAACTGATCTCCAGCGTTTTTTCAGCCCCATTGTGGTTAATTTCGGTGGTACTTACATGAAAAGGATGTATTTCCCCTTCTATAGCGAAAGGTTTCGTACCAATTTCCCTGTTCGCCGGTTCTTGTATGGAAAAGAAATAGACTAATAGCGAAAAAGGTAACCATTTATAAAAAGATGCGGCCATTGACAAAATTATTTTTACAATTGCAAAAGTCCGGGATTATTTTGAACCTCTAATGGTGGTTCCTTTAAAATTTTCTTCTAAGGACGATCATAACACGCACGTAGATGCAGGATTTCTCATTTTATTTTCCCTGGGGTTGGAAGCATATCATGAGCTGGAGTGCTCTCGATCACCAGTTATTCATCGCCGCACTTTCAGCCATCTATTTACTGAAAGACTGGAAACAGGTCCTGGTCCTGGTCACCGCTTTCACAATCGGGCATTCACTTACCCTGGCGCTCAGCGTATACGAGGTCATCCGATTTGATAGTAAATGGGTCGAATTCCTGATCCCCTGCACCATCATTATAACCGCGATATCTAACCTGTTTCAGAAGAAATTTACTGCAAGATCAATACGTATCAATTATTTTCTTGCCCTGTTCTTCGGTTTGATCCATGGAATGGGCTTCGCCAATGCGATCCGCATCACGCTGGCATCAGGTCAAAGCATTGGCTGGGGGCTATTTGGGTTCAACCTCGGGCTTGAGGCAGGACAGATTGTCGTGGTGCTCATATTGCTATTGCTATCTGAAGTTATAATCGATTTGTTTAAAGTGAACCGCCGGGAATGGGTGATATTTTTATCAGCCGCAGTGTTTAGCTTAGCGGTCAAAATGGCTATTGAAAGAATCCCTTTTAAATAATAAAATGCACTCGATCATGAGAAGACCAATCTATCTGTTATTAAGTATCCTTTGTTGTGGGCTATTGGCTACCGCCCAAAACATACAAAACAATCCCGGAAGCGATCACGGGAACAAGTTCGAACAGCTGGGCACTATTATGCCTACTCCCAACGAATACCGTACAGCCAGCGGAGCTCCCGGCCCCAAATACTGGCAGCAACGTTGCGATTACGATATCAAATGCCAACTGGATGAGAAAAATCTCAAGCTCACCGGGAGTGAACTGGTCACTTATTTCAACAATTCTCCCAACACACTTACCTATTTATGGCTGCAGTTGGATGAAAACGAACATAGCAGTATCAACAATGCTAACTACCAGTCGGGTAACCGGATGACAACCCAACTGAGCCAGCAGCAGATCGAACAAGCGGATGAGGCAGGAAAAGATAATGGCTATGGCGTTATGATCACCAGGCTTACAGATGCCAGCGATAAAAAGCTGAACTATACGATCAATAAAACGATGATGCGGTTAGAATTGCCCGTTCCCTTAAAACCCGGTCAGCGTTTTGCCTTTAAACTGGACTGGAACTATAAGATCTCAGACCGCAGGACGAGGGGTGGCCGTGGTGGTTATGAATTTTTTCCTGAAGACGGGAATCACCTTTTTACGATGAGTCAATGGTATCCGCGTCTCTGTGTATACAGCGATTTCCAGGGCTGGCAAAATCACCAGTTCACCGGCCGGGGCGAATTCGCCCTGACCTTTGGCAATTTCAAAGTGCAAATGACTGTTCCGGCCGATCATGTTGTTGGAGGCACTGGCGAATGCCAGAACTATGCGGCCAATCTTACCGCTGCACAACTGGCCCGCTGGCAAAAAGCGCAGACAAGTAAAGAGCCTGTAGAAATTGTAACATTAGCCGAAGCAAAAGCCGCCGAAAAAGAAAAAAGCACGAAAACAAAGACCTATATCTTCAAGGCAGATAATGTCCGCGATTTTGCCTGGACAAGCAGCCGAAAATTTGTATGGGATGCCATGCCGGTAACTGTAGAAGGAAAAAAGATCATGTGCATGAGCTTCTATGCAAAAGAAGCGTACAATCTATGGAGACCTTATTCAACCAAAGTCGTGGCTCATACCATAAAAACTTATTCCAAGTTTACGATCCCCTATCCATATCCTGTGGCACAAAGCGTGGAAGCAAGCAGCGGTATGGAATACCCGATGATCTGTTTCAACAATGGAAGGACCGAAAAGGACGGAACCTATACGGAGGCAACCAAGTATGGCATGCTGGGTGTGATCATACACGAGGTTGGTCACAACTTCTTCCCGATGATCATCAATAGCGATGAACGCCAATGGACCTGGATGGATGAAGGTTTGAATACTTTTGTACAATACCTGACGGAGGAACTTTTCGATAGTAAGTTCCCATCACGAAGAGGACCGGCTTACCTTATTACTGATTATATGAAGCTTTCAAAGGATGACCTGGAGCCGATCATGTCCAACTCTGAAAATATTGCCAACTTTGGTGCGAACGGCTATTCCAAACCAGCCACTGCCCTGAATGTCCTCCGCGAAACGGTAATGGGCCGCGAACTTTTTGACTATGCGTTTAAAGAGTATGCAAGAAGATGGGCTTTCAAGCACCCCGAACCGGCTGATTTTTTCAGGACATTGGAAGATGCAAGTGGTGAAGACCTCGATTGGTTCTGGAGAGGATGGTTCTATGGTACCGATGCCTGCGATATTTCCCTGGATTCAGTAAGACATGCTGTTCCTGATATGGATGCGGCGCCAAGGGGAACTGCTGAAAGAACGATCAAACGTAGCCTGGACAAACCGGCCGTTAACAGTTATGAAGATATTTCCAAGGTCCGCAACAGGGATGATAAGAGTATAACCTTTGCGACCGATGTAGATACAAGTCTTCGTGATTTTTATTGGAGATATGACCGTGGAATTGAAAAATATGATACCAACCAGTATGAAATCAAAATACCGGCTACTCTTGCCGAGCCTTTTACCGACAGCGAAAAAGCAAACCTTGTTAACCGGCATTTGTATGAATTAACCTTCAGCAACAAGGGTGGACTGATCATGCCGATCATCATCGAATGGACATTCAAAGACGGTACAAAAGAAGTCGAAAGGATACCGGCGCAGATTTGGCGACTGAATGAAAATAAAGTGGTGAAGACTTTTATTAAGAACAAGGAAGTCGAATCGGTAAAATTGGACCCCTACCGGGAAACCGCTGATATTGATGAAAGCAATAATACCTGGAATGGCATTCCAGCTCCTTCCAAGTTTACCATATT
>DASSFT010000540.1:0-3783 GCA_035694045.1 Chitinophagaceae bacterium | reverse complement strand
TGGATGATCGCTGATGAAAATAAACCGGGTTGCTATTACGGATTCCCTTTTTTATCATCACCTGAATTCGGGGAGCCCCAGGGTTTAAAGCTTGCCTATCATTATCCCGGCACGATCACCGATCCTGACCAGGTAAACCGCGAAACTATCCCCGGGGATATGGAAACACTCAGCTATTTCCTTGACAAGTATTTAGTGAATGCGTTTGAAAAATTGTCTGAAAAAACCTGCCTGTATGCCAATAGCCCTGATGAAAATTTTATCATTGATAAGTTGGAGGAAAACGTAGTGGTTGCCTGCGGATTTAGTGGCCATGGGTTTAAGTTCGTTTCCGTTGTAGGTGAAATACTCGCCGACCTGGCCATAAAAGGAACCACTGATCAACCTATTGACTTCTTACGAGCCAGTCGGTTTGAAAATTGACTGGTTGTTGGTAAATAAAAAAGAGTAAGTCCCAAAATATAGCCGGCATAAATTTCACGCCACGGCCCGATGCCCGCTAAAAATAACTAAGCGTTGCGTCGCTGCGCCGTGGTGTGAAATAATCTTTATTGCTTCATCACACGTTTCGAAACCTGTTTACCATCTGCATAAGCGCGGATCATATAGATCGCTCTTGGCAATACTCCATCTGTATTAATAACATATTGCGCTTGTCCACCAATGAAATCATAACGTTTTATCAGTTTACCCGCCATATCGAAGAAGGAAATAGTGACATTGCTCATTGGCGTCCTTGAAAAGCGTACGGTCACAGTACTTGTGAATGGATTGGGTGTTACCAATATTTGGTTAGGTGCATTATCACGCCTGATAAAGACAACATTACTGTACAGGACATAACCATCAGTATGCAGCATCTTGATCCTGTAATGATTTAACTGTGTGTTCTCATGATCAACAAAGCTGTAACTGCTTGGTGTTAACTTGTTGAACGATGACTGCACCTGGCCGATCTTCCTGAAATTGATTCCATCATAAGATTTCTCCACTTCAAATAATGTTGCGTTTATCTCGGCCGATGTCGTCCATGCTAGATCTACATCCACATTGTTGGAATTGGAAGTACCTGTTAACGTAAGTATAGTATTCATTCTTCCCGGTATGCCGAAACCATAGCCCGAAAATCCATTTTCAAGCAGGAATGAAAGAGTATAATAGCCGGGTCCAAATGTTCTTCGAACAGGATTTACTACCTGTATGGTTCCCGGGCCATCCGGTTGGGCATTCAGCGGGGTGACATTGCTGATACGGGATGGCAGTTTCACAAGTTGGATATTGCTCCATAACTGGCCTGTGGCTGCTTCCCATCCATCTTTTTCTGCCTGCGAGAAATAGAACGTTACTTCATATTTGCCCGTTGTGTTGTTAGTTGCCGGCAAGATCCTGAAAGTTTTATTCATCAGGTAGTTTGCCGTATTGGTGTTCCAGAATTGCGATACCCCATTTCCTGCCCTGTCTATCACCACCTGGGTGCAACCATAATTGTGACTGGAAAGATTGACTATTCTTGCCATGATCTCTCCTGCACCGGTATAGTAGAAAAGATCAGTATTGGAAGTCAGGAATTCTGTCTTTGTGCTGTTCAGTGCGGTGGCGACAGGATCACCAAAGCTTGCAGCAAAGCTTGCATTCACCCGGTTGTCGTCTACAAAACCAGCGGCTAAATAGCAGCCAGGCGCTGTGCTGGTAGTGAAATTAGAATAGGTAGAAGCTCTGACGCCAGGTATTATGAATGGCACACCCATTCCTTCTACCACATCGGTGACACCTTCTGCTGTGCCACTTGCATTGTCAAAACATATCTGCACCACAACATTAGAGCTGCCATCCCAGGCAAAAGGTGAAAGAAAGTTGAACTTGTTGTCACCAACTACCGTCGAGTAGTCGCTTGAATAAACGGTCTGGAAAGGAACGCTTACTATGAAACCTGTGTTAACATTGGCAGTGGTTGTGTTTGCAATTGAAATATTGAGATTCTTAAATGGTTGTGTTGTATTCTTTGTCTTTACCCTAATTGTCATCGAACTCAGCTTGGCGGCGCTGGTGATGCCTGCTGCGTTCAATTCACTAGCTCTATAAAGAAGCTGTATTCGGTGCTTCAGCTTGGTGCCATCAAAAGGTGTATTAAGTGATGCCAGGTCGGTATTGTACGTACCGATTGTAAAATTGCCAGCGGTGTATGGAATAGGGAAACGGTCATTATCATTAATCGTCATTGTATGTGAACTCACGGGGCCTGTTGCCGCATTTGTAGGGCCAGTGACGGCTAATGTTAGCGTGAAGGTCTCAGACGACTCAACTTCGGCATCATCGTAAACGCGTACGGTAACAGTTTTTAATTGTCCCGGTCCTGAAACGCCATTTGGAAATACGATTTGATTAGATGGAGTTGTAAAATTTCCGTTAGTGGTAAAATCGTAATCTACTCCCCGCACGGCAGTACCGCTCTGTACATTCACCGTTACATTCGCATCTCCCGTGGGAGAATTGACGATACCAAGGGAGACAGGATAATCGCGGTAAGAGCGGCAACCATTTGTTGCGTCTGTCTGTTCGGTTACACTACTTGAAGATTGTACAAAGCTTACCTGAGGAGTGGCGCCAGGGAAGATCGCCGTAAACAATCCTCTACCATAGGTAGAAGCCACAACAGTCCGGTCGCTCGAACGCATTCTTAGCATGGCGATACGGGTGGTTGGTAAACCTGGGTTTACATCCCATACGGTAGTGCTTCCATTTACCTGGTCTGTCGTCCAGACCCCTGTTTCGGTAGCAAGGATTAACCTGTTATCATCACTTGGATCAAAGAGAGCCCACCATACGGGCATGTCGGGAAGATTACCATCAATGGCAGTCCAGGAAGTTCCGCCGTTGTTGCTATACCAAACATTGTTGATCCCAAAGTTCGTCATGGTCGCAACCAGGAAATTATCGGAAGAGCCGACATTGATACAATGAATATTACCAGCCGGCATACCAGCACCGGTTAAATCGGTAAACGTCGCTGTTGCATTTGCATTATCAACACGCACAATTTTTCCCGAAGTACCACCGAGATAAACACGGTTCAATGTATAGGGTGAAACCTTTAAAGCCCCGGCCTGTCCACCTCCAAGCAATGGAACAGCAAGCGTGTTGGAAACATTTGCCGTATTCGCATTGGGCCAGCGCAAAATGTTATTGCCAGCAAAACAGGCATACATGATATTTTGCGCATCGTCATAGTCATAAGGATTGGCAAATAAACCGGTGCCTGTGTTCAGGTTGACGGAAGTCCAGGTTTGTCCTCCATTCGTCGTCCTTCTGTATTGATTGTATACATAACTCCCGAACTGGATATTTGGGTCAAGCTGGTTAATATAAACATACATGCCATCACCGCCCGTCACTTCGGTAGAATAGCTCACACCGGGGTTCTTCAATTGGTGGCAACCATTATCCTGTGCGCCAGCCAGCAGGTAAGGAGAACCGGCAGCGGGGTGAATAGCTGCGGCATAAAACTGCTTAAGTCCTAAATTCCTGTTCTTGTCTAACCAACTTAAGCCTCCGTCATTGGAATAAAAAATCCCTCCATCGCAACCAATCACTACTCGGCTTTCATTTCCTTTTTTCCACCAGCTCATATAATGATGGTCAGCGTGAACATATGGAACCGAAGTCACCCAGAATGTAACTCTTGTTGGCCATGTTGTTCCATCATTGGTAGACCTGTATGCATCCAGGCCTCCACATAACAGTTCATGCGAATTTTCAGGATTGATAGAAAGTGTTGCATTATAC
>DASSFT010000539.1:0-6436 GCA_035694045.1 Chitinophagaceae bacterium | reverse complement strand
TTTGGCTACTGCAACTGCACCCGAAGGGCCGTGGACCGAGAAAGGACTGGTGGTTACTTCAAAAAATGACCCTACCACGCAAACAAATGCTATTGACCCAACAGTGGTAGTAACTCCCGGCGGTGATCATTGGATGTATTACGGTTCAGCCTTTGATGGAATATATGCACTGAAATTAAACCCGGCAACCGGGCTTGCTTTATCCTCAGGTGATAAAGGTACCAGGATCGCTCAACGCGGGTTTACAGGTTCAACAATTAACGGGAATATTGAAGGCGCTGAGGTTATTTATAACGAGACGCTTAATAAGTATTATATTTTCATTGCTTACGATTGGTTGGAAACAAAATATAATGTCAGGGTAGGACGTGGCGATAATCCGCAGGGACCTTTCTTCGATTTCAATAATGTCGATATCAATACTGTGCAGGACCATGGTCCGATGATCGTGGCGCCCTATAAGTTCCAGGGACATGGTGGATGGCAGGGCACCGCCCATTGCGCTGTATTCAAAGATGATGCGGGTCAATATTATATGGCTCACCAGGGAAGACCGGGCATCAATAAATTTTTTATGGACCTGCACCTGAGAAAAATATTCTGGATGCAAAACGGGTGGCCGGTGGTATCGCCGGAAAGATATGCCTGGGAGGACAATTCCACCGTTGCACAGGATAGCATTACCGGCCAGTGGGAAAGAATAAAGTTCAATTATACCGTGGTCCCTGGATTCAGCAATGAACAAACATCGCCGGATTTTCAAGTAGCGACTGATCTCGCAATCAATGCGGGTGGAACAATCAACAACAACGAAGGGACCTGGAGTTATACCGCGCCATGGTTGCAATTAAACTGGGGTACGGGATCGGTTGAAAAATTATTTGTGCAAAAAGGAAGAGATTGGGAAAAGAAAAAAACCACGTATGTTTTTACAGGGCTCAATGAAACAGGAACAGCCATATGGGGCAAAAAAAAATAATCGGGCTATCCGGCGATTGTGTCGGACGTCGACGCCACGCTTGGAAATCAGGTTGCTCTTCGTTGCGGCGTCGCGCCGTGGCGAGAAATTAAAACTCGAAGAAAAGAGGACAGGAAGCCAGCATCTATGATAAAAAAGAACACATACCTGCTATTCATGCTCCTTTCAGTAATTCTGTTTAGTTGTAAAAATAATAACCAGGTGGCCGGTGACTTTCATTTTAAATTGATGGATGCGGGTGAAACAGGTATCGATTTCAACAATAAAATAACTGAAAGCGATTCCGTCAACGTTTATCTCAACGAATACATGTATAACGGGTCGGGAGTAGGCATCGGGGATTTTAACAATGATGGCTTGCCGGATATTTTTTTTGCCGGCAGCATGGTGAGCAGCAGGTTGTATATCAATAAAGGAAATTTCAAGTTCGAGGACATTACCGAAAACTCAGGATTGCAAACAAATCGCTGGTGTACAGGCGTGTCGGTTGTGGACATCAATAACGACGGGTTCATGGATATATATGTATGCTCTTCTCATTCTCCCGATAAGGAAAAAAGAAGGAACCTTTTATTTATCAATGATGGCAAACTTCATTTTTCGGAGCAGGCGGCTGCATATGGTTTGGCAGATACAGGGTTTTCAACGCAGGCTGTTTTTTTTGATTATGACAAGGACGGCGATTTAGACATGTACCTGCTCAATCACCGCTTGTATAGCCAGGAAGCGAATAATCTCGTGCAAAAGGATACCAGTGGCAATTCTCCTGCTGAAGACAGGCTGTACCGGAATAATGGCTTCGTCCAGGGACAATCACACCCGGTTTTTTCTGACGTATCAAAAAATGCAGGTATCCGGGAAGACGGGTATGGCCTGGGTGTGGTCATTACAGACGTAAATAATGACAACTGGCCCGATATCTATATTGCCAATGACTACATCGGGAATGATCTTTTATGGCTCAACAATAAGAATGGTAGTTTCTCGAATATCATTTCTACTTCCCTACGACATCAAAGCTATAACAGTATGGGTGTGGATGCAGCCGATATAAATAATGATGCCCTGGCGGATATCGCGGTGCTGGATATGTTGCCTGAGAATAATGAAAGGAAAAAAATGATGTTCAGTAATGCCAGCCAGGAAAGATATGACATGCAACTGCGGATGGGATATGAACCCGAGTTTGTAAGAAATATGCTCCAGCTAAATAATGGTGTGAGAAAGGTTAATGGCCAGGATGAACCATTCTACAGTGAGATAGGTCAGTTGGCGGGGATATCGGAGACAGATTGGAGCTGGAGTGTTTTAATCGCTGATTTTGACAATGATGGCTGGAAAGATATTCATGTTACAAATGGAATTGTCAAAGATGTTACGAATAATGACTATGTCGCATTCAAAAATGCAAAGACCCAGAATAATTATGTATTTGGTGAAAATAGTCCGCGCAATTCAAAAAATATCGAGATGATCCGTTCGATCAGGAAAAATCTCGACCAGTACGAAAGTGTAAAGACCGATAATTATTTCTTTCATAATAACAAGAAGCTCGGGTTCGATAATTACACGAAGCAGGCAGGTCTTTCAGTTCCTTCTATTTCTAACGGGGCAGCCTATGCAGACCTTGACAATGATGGCGACCTCGATATGGTCACCAATAACATGAACCAGCCAGCATTTCTTTGGAGAAATGAATTGCGGCAGCCGGGTAAAGGCGAGGGCAATAATTTTATTACTACCCGGTTAATCGGTTTACCGGGTAACCCTGCGGGTTTTGGCAGCAAAGTATATCTATACAATAATGGAACTCTCCAGTTCCTGGAGCAGTCACCTGTCCGCGGATTTTGTTCGAGTGTTGATGACAGGCTTCATTTTGGTGTTGGGAATGCAACCACCATAGATTCCCTGCAAATTGTATGGCCCAACGATAAAATGGAAACAATAAGAAATGTGAAGGCCAATCAATTTTTAATGTTGAAAAATGAAAATGCAAAAGAACCAGCTTTTAAGAAAAACAAGATAAGCTATACACTATTTAGCGACGTTACGGCACAATCCAAGATTGATTTTACTCACAAGGAATCTCCTTATTTCGATTTCGGTTTTCAACGGGCATTACCACAAAAGTATTCCCAGCTGGGGCCACCTCTTGCTACTGCCGATATAAACGGTGACGGGTTGCAGGATTTTTTCATAGGAGGAGCTGCATATCAATCAGGGAAAATTTTTATTCAACAGGTAAATGGAGCATTTATTGAAAAGGACCTGGTGGAGGGAATGAAAAATGAAGAAGATCTTGGTGCTGTTTTTTTTGATGCGGATGGCGATAAAGACCCCGACCTGTTGGTCACAGGCGGCAGCAATGAATTTGGAGCCCATACGGGTTTTAACCATCCCCGTTTGTACAACAATGATGGTAAGGGAGATTTTTTAATCAATACTGATGCTTTACCGGCCGGCATAAATGACATGGCGGCTGTTGTTTCTGTTGCTGATATCGATGGCGACGGCGACATGGATATCTTTATCGGCGGAAGGATGTTGCCGGAAAAATACCCGCAATCTCCCCGCAGTTATATCCTCCAAAATGATCATGGAAAATTTACAGACATAACAAAAAATTGTTGCCTCTCACTGGAGTTTGCCGGCCTGGTAACCGGCGCTGTGTTTACCCACCTTGATAATGATAAAAGACCCGATCTTGTTCTTTGCGGGGAGTGGATGCCCGTTCGATTTTTTAAAAACGAAAAAGGGAAACTTACAGAGTTTACAGGACAAACCGGTTTAGGAAAAATGAATGGACAGTGGCGGTCATTACAGGCTGCCGATATTGACAACGATGGGGATATTGATTTTGTAGCAGGGAACCTGGGTCTTAACAACAAATTTCATGTGAGCGTTGAGAAGCCACTACAACTTTATGCCGGCGATTTCGATGGCAACCGGTCTGCCGGTCTTATCCCGGCTTACTATATAAAAGACAATGCGAGTGGATATGAACTATTCCCCGCACTGGATAGAAACCAATTGGCGGACCAATTGCCATCGGTCAAGAAAAAATTCTTATTGCATGGCGACTATGCCAAAGCAACTATGAAAGACCTGTTGAATACCATTTCGACAAAAGACATGGCGGTGAAAACATGCGAAACAACAGCTTCGATATGGATCGAAAACAGGGGCAACGGCAAATTTGTTTCGCATGTTTTACCGCTGCAGGCCCAATTCGCGCCGGTAAACAGCATATTGATCTTTGATGCAGATGGCGATAATAATATGGACCTTTTATTGGCCGGGAATGAATACCAGAACGAACTGGCTACAGGTCCCTACGATGCATCTTATGGTCTTTTACTAAAAGGAAATGGTAAAGGAGATTTCACGCCTATCGCTCCTGTGCAAAGCGGTTTCATTCTCGATGGGGACATAAAGTGTATGAAGGAGATCGAAAATAAAAACAAGGACAGGTTTATCCTGGCTGCTGCGAATAATGGCCGACTAAAATGTCTCAAAATAAAAGGATCAACCGGGAACTGATATGCGATCGGGATTTTTTATAAAAAGTTTTTTGCTACTTTCCTGTTTAAGCGAGGGTGGTTTTGTGCGGGCGCAGCATGCCCGTATCAAAATCGATATAGAACGTACGATCGGGGAAGTAGACAAACATATTTATGGAAATTTTGCCGAGCACCTCGGTCGTTGCATATACGGCGGAATCTATGATTCGGCTTCTCCACTATCGGATAACAATGGCTATCGAAAGGATGTAATGCAGGCTGTAAAAGAACTGCATCCTGCTATTATAAGGTATCCCGGCGGCAATTTTGTTTCCAATTACAATTGGCAGGATGGAGTGGGACCAAAATCCGAACGCATTCCCAGGTTAGATCTTGCCTGGGCCACGTTGGAGCCGAATCAATTCGGCACGAATGAATTTATCGGGTTTGCCCGGGCCGTTAATGCCGAACCTTATTTTTCCGTCAATATGGGAACGGGGACGATAGAAGAAGCGCGGCGGTGGGTGGAGTATTGCAATGTAAAGGACGGTCCCTATTATGCTGAACTGCGAAAGAAACATGGCTATCGCGAGCCCTATAATATTAAATACTGGAGCCTCGGCAATGAAATGGATGGTCCCTGGCAAATGGGGCATCTGAATGCCGAAGATTATTGCAAAAAAGCATTGGAAGCGGCCAAGCTTATGACCCGCACATCGCCGGATATAAAATTGATCGCCGCGGGGTCTTCCAACTACCGGGAGGGCGCCGATCCTGACTACTGGAACCAAACTGTACTGCGCGAATTGAAAGATGTGATTGATTACATAGCCCTTCATATCTATGTGGGTAACCCCGATAGTAATTATTACAATTTTATCTGCACCCCGCTTGTATTGGAGCAGCGGACAAAGATTGTAAAAGGAATGATTGCGCTTGCCATGCAAAAAGCAAACCGTCCCAATAAAGATCCTATTTATATAGCCTGGGACGAATACAATGTCTGGTATCGCGCTAGAAGAGGCGCTTCAGCAAGAGGCAGGAATGCACTCGAAGAAAAGTACAACCTGGAAGATGCACTGGTAGTTGCGGGTTTTTTAAACGCTTTTATACGCAATGCCGACGTTGTCAAGATGGCAAATATGGCACAGTTGGTAAATGTCATTGCACCCATTTTCACCAATGAAACAGGTCTCTTCAAACAAACCATTTTTTATCCTTTGCAATTATTTGCCAATAATGTCTATGGAACTTCTTTAGACGTTCTTGTCGATTGCAAACGGTATAATACCGGAAAATTTTTCATTGGGTTGGGAGAGATGACGACCCAGCAAACCAACGTACCTTACCTGGATGTATCGGCCACCTACAGAGAGGGGGAACTTATGCTCTGCGTCGTCAATCGCAATAAAGACGAGGCTATTACTACAGATATCATTTCCCAGGGTGGCAATTTCAGCGGGCAATTGCTGATATCTGAAGTGAATGGGCCGGATATAAAATCCGGAAATGACTTTGGCAAAGAGAATGTAAAGACGGTGACCAAACCATCTGTTAATATAAACGGGACAACATTTACTTATACATTTCCTCCACATTCATTCACGTTGCTAAAAGGAAAATTACAAAAATGAAGACAGGCAGGACAATGCAATTATTTTTTAAAACTAGCGGAACAATGAAAATTCAGCAATTTATACTAACAGGGATTGTTTTAATGGCTTCATCGATTTATTCGGGAGGCCAGTCGAATAATGATATTACCGTAAAGGCCGACCAGCTTATTGCGGAGGTGCAGCCAACCATGTGGGGAGTCTTTTTTGAAGATATCAATTTCGGTGCGGACGGAGGCATCTATGCGGAAATGGTTAAAAACCGCTCTTTTGAATTTTCCAGGCCAATGATGGGTTGGACAGTATTAGGCAAGCCTATGACCGAAGGGGATTTTTTAATTGTG
>DASSFT010000538.1:0-5923 GCA_035694045.1 Chitinophagaceae bacterium | reverse complement strand
TTCGGAAAGGTTAAAAGGGGAGATAGTGTATTTATTAGTTTCCGGTATAAAAATTCCGGTGATAATTCCCTGTTTATCTCAGAAGTGCTTCCTTCCTGCGGGTGCACGATTGCCAGCTATCCAAAGAAACCTCTGTTTCCGGGCGAGGAGGGTGAGTTAAAGGCCGTTTTTGACAGCCACGGCTATAAAGGGATTGTTCATAAAGAGATTGTAGTTACCACCAATACTTCGAATAAGATAAAACAATCAATCGCTTTCAAAGGTGAAGTTGTAGACAGCGTCTCTTTGCGACCGTAACCAGCAGAAACCTAAGAAATGATTCTTTCAAAAAGAAAACCGTTTCGGTCAATTATTTTTGTTTTGCTAATTGGAGGTTCCCTGTTTTTTTCCTGCCATGATGCTTTTCAAAAGAACCGGTCGCATCAGAATACACCTGACGAAAATATCAATAGAGGAAAATTACTCGCCGCAAAATATTGCCAATCCTGTCATATGCTTCCCGATCCATCGTTGCTGGATCCCGAAAATTGGGAAAACGGTGTATTACCGGAAATGGGGCCACGCCTGGGGATATTCAATCATGGATTTAAAGAGTATTGTTTTAGCAGGAATGACATGAATCTTCCTCAAGGTTTTTATCCGTCAGGCCCTGTCTTGTCGCAGGAAGACTGGCAATACATCATAGATTATTACACGTCTGTTTCTCCCGATTCATTGGGCCCGTTGCAAAGGCAGCACAGGGTCAGTGAAAATGTCAACCTGTTTACTGTGGAGACGCCGTCGATTAAAATGCAGCCACCGACCAGCTGCTTTGTGCGGGTAGATACCACAGTATTTCCTCATCAATTACTTGTAGCAGATGTGATCAGCAAAAACCTGTTTCGCTTCAACGATCACCTTTCCTTGCTTGATACGGTCAAAACTATCAGCCCCCCGGTCGATATGGAAATTCGTACGCATGAACTGGTTACCTGTAATATCGGCGTCATGAACCCGAATAACGGTAAATATGGGTCTATCGGAAAAATCAATGTTGATGAGAGAGGTAAGATGATAATAGATACAACATTAAAAATTGAAAATTTGGCCCGACCTGTTCAGCTGACATCGGCAGACCTTAACAAAGATGGAAGGATGGATTATGTAGTTTGTGAATTTGGTCATCTTGTTGGAGCCCTGTCATGGATGGAAAATAAAGGGAACAAATTTGAACGGCATGTCTTGCGGGCCTTTCCGGGAGCCATCCAATCATATATCAGGGATGTCAATAAGGATGGCCTGCCTGATATCTGGGTGCTATTTTCACAGGGGGAAGAGGGTGTATTTCTATTTATCAACAAAGGAAATGGAGAGTTCTCTGAAAAGCAGGTATTGCGGTTTCAACCTATTTTCGGGTCTTCTTCTTTTGAGCTGGTAGATTTTGATAAAGACGGGGTAGAGGATATTGTATATACCTGCGGAGATAATGCAGATTATTCGCCGGCACTTAAACCTTACCATGGTATTTACATTTTTATCAATGATGGTCATAATAATTTTCAACAAAAATATTTTTTCCCAATGTACGGATGCTTCAAGGCCATTGCCAGGGATTTTGACGGAGATGGAGATCTTGATATTGCCGCGATCTCTTTTTTTGCAGACTATACCAGGCATCCCGAGGAAAGTTTCATTTACCTGGAAAATAAAGGAAACTTTGATTTTCTGCCTTACACTATTCCCAATACCAGTTCGGGGCGCTGGCTGACCATGGATGCCGGTGATATAGATGGCGATGGGAAAACAGATCTCGTGATCGGCAATTTTTCAATAGCTCCCGCTTCCATAAAAGCGCCAGTAGGCTGGAAACAAGGCCCTTTGTTTATAGTATTGAAGAATATTATGATAAAATAATTTCCTGAAAGCATTTCTTATCATCGAACGGATGTTTACGTTTCCTGGATGCCGCAGTTTTTTGTTAACTTACCGTTTAAAGAAACCCCAAAAAATGCGCTTGTCTTTTTTAGTCATAAATAGCCTGGTAGTAACGGGCGTGCTACTAATAAGCTGTGGAAAAAAGAGCAAAAGCAACAATGACCCGTTACCGGCGGCTGCAATTAATAGCGTAAGCCAGGAAAGAACGACCGGCCCTTCGGTAATGCATTTTTCTGTCTCGCTGGATAGGGCTTCTGCAAAAGCTGTGACCATTCATTATGCTACCGTTGCAGGAACGGCTGCAGCAAACACCGATTTTACCCCGGTTTCGGGGAACCTTACCATTCCGGCTAACCAACTACAGGCTTCGATAGATGTCACTATTACCGGCGACAGTTTGCGCAGGGATGATCAAACTTTTTCTGTGCAGCTGGATAACCCGCAGAATTGCACATTACAAAACGATAAAGGAACCGGCACAATAAGTAACAAGAACGGGCTCTACTTTCCCGTTGCCAATACCGGTTACAGTACGCCCAGCACTTATCCCGGTTATACTTTAGCCTGGGGCGATGAGTTTGATGGAAACGCCATAAGCACATCCAACTGGACCTTTGAAATCGGGAATAACAATGGTTGGGGTAATAATGAGCTGGAGTATTATACCGACCGGACACAAAATGCATTTGTATCCGCGGGTAATTTAATTATCGAAGCGAGGAGCGAATCATTCGGCGGAAAAAATTATACTTCTACCAGGATGATCACCAAGAACAAAAAGGTTTTCAAATTCGGGCGGATAGATATCCGTGCCAAAATGCCAAAAGGCAGAGGTATCTGGCCGGCGCTGTGGACGTTGGGAAACAATATCGATGCGGTCGGTTGGCCAGCTTGCGGAGAGATGGATATACTTGAATTATTGGGGCATGAGCCAAACAAGATATATGGAACCATGCATTGGGGAAATACGCCGGCATCGCATGGCTCCAAGGGAAACAGCTATACACTCGGCAGCGGAAGCTTTGACCAGCAATTTCACGTATATAGTCTTATATGGAAGCAGGACGATATCCGGGTACTGATCGATGACCAGGAATATGTGCATGTTACGGCGGCTGATGTTGTGGGCAGCAATTACCCATTTAACAATAATTTCTTTTTCATCTTCAATATCGCCGTCGGTGGCAGTTGGCCCGGATCACCCGATGGTTCTACAATTTTTCCGCAACGGATGATCGTGGATTATGTGAGGGTGTTTCAGTAACTGTTAGTTCATTACACTTCATATCATCCGCCGATTAATATAGTGGATGAACGAAAAATTATTTGTATAAAATCCTTTACTTTGAACAATGATTAAATCAGGCTTAACCCTATTGATGCTGGCATGCGCCGCTACAGTAATGGCTCAAAACACGATCCACATGGAAATAAAAGCGCTTCCCTCTTACCATCCTTCCGGGAGTGATGTTTACGCAGCGGGCTCTTTCAATGGGTGGAACCCCCAGGATAAGAATTTCAAATTCCAAAAAACTGATAAGGGAGACTATTACCTTGACATGAAACTGGCAGATGGGAAATATGAGTATAAGATCACGAGAGGCGGCTGGGATAAGGGAGAATGTAAAGCTGGTGGCGGATTTATCGCTAACCGGGTTCTGACAGTTCCCGGGGAAACCAGCGTTCAGCTAAATGTAGAAGAATGGTCAGACCGCTTCCCCTCAAAGCCAAGGGTTAGCACCGCGACCAGGAATGTCCACCTCATGGACACGGCCTTTGTTATTCCCCAACTGCAAAGAATAAGAAGGGTCTGGATCTATTTGCCGGAAGGCTATGATGGATCGCAGGAGCGATATCCTGTCCTCTATATGCACGACGGTCAAAACGTTTTTGATGATGCCACTTCCTATGCCGGTGAGTGGGGCGTGGATGAATGCATCGATTCGATGAAGAAAAAGTGTATCGTCGTGGCAATAGATAATGGACTGGCTAAACGTATAAACGAATATTGCCCGTACGATATGGATAAGTTCGGTAAGGGTGAAGGCGATCAATATGTGGAGTTCCTGGCAAAAACACTCAAACCGTTTATAGACAAAAAATACAGGACAAGACCGAATAAAGAAAACACCTTCATCGCTGGCAGCTCGATGGGTGGCATTATTTCTATGTACGCCGTGCTGAAATACCCCGATATTTTTGGAGGGGCAGGCGTTTTCTCGCCGGCTTTTTGGGTAGGCCCTAAGATTTTTGATGATATCAAAGCAAAAGGCGGTAAAGTCAACTCGAAAATATATTTCTATGCCGGTAGCGCGGAAGGCGAAACCATGGTGCCCGATACCAAAAAAGCGTATGAATTAATGTCAGCGGTGTCGAAATCAAAAATGACCACGGTCATCCGGGAAGAAGGCAAGCATAATGAACAAAGATGGAGAGCGGAATTCCCGGCATTCTATAGTTGGATTACGCAGCAATAAAAGTCAAACGTCAAACGTGAAAGTGACAAACCCGGAGCTTGCGGTTATTTTCCTGAGCCGGGAAGACCCGTTAAAGGGCGTTTTCATCATTCATCATTCATCATTCATCATTCATCATTCAACATTCATAATTATACCTTATAGGCAACTCCTTCAAGCGCCAGTTCTGTATTTAAAAACACTTCTCTTGCCTCTGTTTCGAATTCTTCCAGCGTATCATATTTGCTGCTGAAGTGACCGATGAGCAATTTTCTCACATTAGCTTTTTGTGCAATGAGTGCGGCTTGCTTTGAGGTGGAATGGAAACGATTTTCGGCCCTTTCGCGAAGATTGTCGAGATAGGTGGTTTCGTGGTAGATCATATCTGCATCCTTGATATGTTCTATCATCGCCTCGTTGTATTTTGTGTCGGCGCAAAAAGCATAGAACTTTCCTTTAGGTGCTTCAGTTGTCACCCATTCGTTTTTGATCACCTGCCCGGAGGTGGTAACAAAGTCCTCGCCCTCTTTTAACCGTTCGTAAAAGCTTAGCGGGATATTGTTTTCTTTTACGCTCTCCAGGATCAGCTTGCGTGGTTTTTTCTTTTCGCGAAAGGAAAAGCCATAGCACTCTATCCGGTGATGGGTGGGGAAACATTTAATTTCGATCCGGTCATTGTCCACCAGGGTAGCCGGGCCACTGATCGTGTGAAAATGCAAAGGAAAGCAGAGCCGGGTGTCTGCTACCCGTAACTGGATTTCGATTATTTCCTGGAGCGGGGCGGGTCCGAAGACATGCAATTCCTGCTGATGGCTGAGCAAGCTGAACGAATTGATCAGGCCGACCAAACCGAAATAATGATCTCCATGCAGGTGTGAAATAAAAATATGTGAGATCCGGCTTCGACGTATCTTATAATTGATCATTTGTATCTGTGTTCCTTCACCGCAATCCACTAAAAAATTCTCCCCATCCAGTGTTACCACCTGGCTGGTCGGATGACGGTCAAATGCCGGTACGGCTGAATTATTTCCGAGAATGGTCACTGCGAGCATGTGTCAAAAATAAGACAAAACCTGCTGCACCTTTGCATAGCTTGCCCTCACTTAAACTTATTTAATGTCGTTGTAATTTGAGGCAGATAACTGCTGCCAAAAAGATTGAGATGAATAAGAAGGGGATAAAGATTACATATTTCCCATTGTTCATCATAGTTGGAAGGTAAAGGGAAATGATAGTTATAGGATTCATAGAATGAGCGGTCAAACCCGCCGAATAAGGTGGTCATCGCAAGGTCCATACTTCGGTGGCCGAAATAAACAGCCGGGTCGATCAACACAGGCAATGATCGCTGATCGCACATAAAATTGCCGCCCCACAAATCGCCGTGAAGCAGGGATGGTTTCCCGGCTTCAAAAACAGAACTTATTTTCAGGAATAGCGAATCAAAGGCGACACTATGGGATTTTTGCAACAGTTGCCTGGATATAGCCATATCAATCTGCGGCTGCAAGCGGTGACGCACAAAAAAACTTGGCCATTCTGCGGCCGGT
>DASSFT010000537.1:0-6752 GCA_035694045.1 Chitinophagaceae bacterium | reverse complement strand
TCAATTCATCGGGTAGTTGTTCTTTTTGCTCCGGCAATTTCTCGATTGACTGCTTTGCTATATCAAAAGACCGTTGTGCTTCATGATCGTTTCTCATCAGCCAGAAAGCGGTGACATTCGCCAGCAGTTTATTAAAGGTCTGTTCAGCGCAATCAAAAGAATAATTGGCCAGGTAAGGCAATGCATTGACCAGGGCTGCTTGTGGTTTGGATAAGATAGATAGCCCCATACCGTACAACTCTGTGCCGGTAGGGACGACGAATGGTTGTAAGACTGTATCCATATTTTTTACAAGCCGGAACGGTATGCTCTCTTTCACCAGGATTTTTGGACTGAGAACAGGAATGATATGCTCTTCGCCATCGGAAAAATTGCGTGTACGGACGGAAACAATGATCTTAACCGGGTTTAATTGTGTGGCAGGTACTTTTAACTCGAAAGCAGTAGCAGTGTTTGATTTTTTGCCGACAGAAAAATCTTTTTCAGCGCCCGCTACCAATAAGGAAGTCAGATCCTCTCCCGTCACAACATCTTCAACCCTGCAAACGACTTTGCCATTCACTTCCGCACTGTCAAGATTGCTGATGCGACTTTGTAGTACAATCCTGTCGCCCTGGTAAAGCAGGCGTGGCATATTCGGTTGTACCATCAACGGCAATTGAGTATTTAGCTTTTTTTCTGCGTAGGCAAACTGCAGCTGTTTTGTATGTGCCAGCATTTTCCAGTTCCATTCCGTTACACTCTCCGGCATCGTAAAACTTATACGGTAATACCCATCTTTATCGGCATACACTGTGGGAAAGAAAAATGCTGATTCATTAAAATTCTTTCTTGGAGGCAGAGGTGGATCGGGAGGCAGATCGGGAAAAACGATAGGGCCTTTTGTACTTAACACTAAAACACCATTTGACGCTCTCGAACCATAGATAGCAGCGGCATCGGCTCCTTTTAAAACGATCGCATCTTTGATTGAATTCGGATCCAGTTTACCCAGTCCACCTTCATAAGGCACTCCATCCAAAATGATCAGGAGTTGACTATACGAAGCAAGTGTAGATGTTCCCCTGATCCTCACCACCGAGCCGGTTACATCCATTTTTTTCATCGATCCGTAACCTACTACAACCACTTCATTCAATCCATCGGCATCGGTAAGACTAAGACCGGCAGCTCTGCCCTCAAGCATTTCTGACCCCAAAGAAGAAACCCTCTTTATCGAAGTTGAGAATGCATATGCCGGCTCATCATCATAGGCTGGGTCCAATGGGTTGACCCACCATAAAGCGCTGGTACTAGTTCCCCGCATCATTGACGGTCCATCATCGTAATTGTTGTAATAGTAATAATTCTCACTGTTCGAGCCGGAATTGAAATAGTTGTTTCTATCTCCCTGGAGGTATCTTCCTCGTCTTCTTTCTAAAGGCTTCGTCCATTTATGCGGCTCCAGCTTATCCAGCGAAGCATCATACAAGGTTGTCATCAACTCAGCTGCGATATTCTCGTTCTTTGTCTTAATGGACACAACAAAGTTTTCCTTCGCCCCCGGTGAAAGTTTTTTCCGATACTGTTCAACAATGATCTCCGGTTCCGCAATTGCGTTATCGTTAATATAAATGGTTTCGGTATGGGTGAATAACTGGTTATTCAGCACGTAAAATTGAGTTAGCAGGGCCTGGCTACCCGCATTTGCCGGTATTTTCCATTCAAAGCGGCTGATCCCCCGCTCTTGTTTCCTGTTTTCAAAATAATAGCCGACACCGCCTTTCTTTTTTTCGGAAAAATATTTCAGGTAGTAGACCGAATAAACGGGTGACTCCGAATTTCCGTTCAGGTATTTGACCGTATCACCAGGCGAAAAAGAGTTCAGGGGTAAACGATAGAAAGCCGGGCCGCGTTGCGGGAGTCTATTTTCATTTTCATCATAAATGCTGAATGTCTTTTTTGAATAGCCCCTACGATAGCCATTCTCGATGCATGTAGCTTCTATCATATAATTTCCCGGCAAGAGTATAGCAGGATCGAAATCTATTTTATCATTTTTGCCTGTGTTCACCGTTTGTTCAAACAGGAATTTCTTTGTACCGGTATCTTCAATCCCGTTAAAATTGACGAGGGGAAACCATTGCTCGAGTTGCTGCTTTTCATACAACCATTGATCCACACCTATCAACTTGCGGTCGTTATACGGCTTTTCGTCCTTAATGATGCGGTAAACCTTTACATTGATATCCTTTGAAACGATACCGGCATTCTCGTCATTGGTGCTGATCATAATACTGTTCTTCGCATTCCGGTCATAACTGGTTTCAACGGGCACCCGGATGCTGACCGGCATTGTGGATATCCGGACAGAAGCTTCGGCCTCGTAAGTTTCACCGGTCTGGTCCATTGCCTCCGCATTAATCGAATAGATAAAATCCAATCGCTCATTTTTATCCCGGGCATATTTTCCGAGGAACGGATCACTTACTATTATTTCAAATTCTCCTTCTTCGTTGGTATAGCCGGTTGTATCAGCTATCTCCTGAACGTTTTCCCATTTCAGCTTGCCCGTTACGCTATCATAGATACTGTAGGCGCCAGTTCTGCTGACCCGGTAATTGACACGAACATTATTCAAGGCTGCCCCGGCAAATGATTTTACTTTCAGTTTGACAGCAAAAGAATCTCCCGGCAATAATTCCTTTTTGGGTTTTTCCATACTTACCTCGTATGTTGGTCGCTTGTACTCCTCTACCCGGAACGACCCTTCATTCTCTTCGCTCACCTCGAGGTAGTCGGGCTCTATCGACCATTCCCCGGGACTCGCGGCCTTCGGAATTTTGAATGAACCGGACAAGGTCCCATAATCATTCAGTTTTATTTTGATCGTATCTACTTCATTACCGAAAGGGTCCAGCAAGTATAACTCTGGTTCTTCCCTTTTCAACCATTTCTTATACGAGCTGCGGAATAGAGAACCTTTCATGTTTTGCCGGCTCATCACGATTGGCTGACCGGTCTGTGGATCCAGGGTAGTAAAAAGAGCCTTAAAATGTACAGTCTGGCCCGGGCGATAAATGCTGCGATCCGTAAAGACCTCGACTGTCGCATTCTCCTCGTAATACTCGGCAAGATCATCGTATTCATCCTTTGAATACACATCGTCAGATTTCCCTTCCTCTTCATCAATGGGATAAACTACGGAGTAGGCAGTATCACCATTGTGATAGACTTCCAGCGCCCTGATCTTCATATCCTGTATCTCGATATATCCCTGTGCATTAACGGTGTAATTCTTTGTAATTACTTTTTTCAACCCCAGGGTATCGGCAGGGTCATGCCAGTAACTGCCTTTTGCTTTCGCGCCGCGTAATGGAAAACCTGTTTTACGGTCCAGCACAAATACGCGTTTATTTTCCTGGAGTATCGCGATCGAAGAGACCCTGAAAAAAACACTTTCAATTTGCGCGCTGGTATCGCTTAAAGGCAGATGGGAAAAAACTATTAAGTAATCTCCAACAGGTAAAGCATCCAGTTTGAGGTGAGTTGCATGCTTATTGAAGTCATGTGTACCTGGCAGATCAACCATTCCACCTGCCGCCTGCGGTATATGTTTTACCAGGCCGTACAGTTCATCACTGTGTTTATACTTATAATAAGGAAAATCCTGGTTCACCCGCACGACACGATAAAATAACCGGCCGGCATTTTTATAACTCAGTTGCGTCAATATGGGTTCCCCGGGTAAATTGTATGATTCCATACTTAGAGAAAGGTTTGTCTCAAGTATCTTTCCTTTCATCTCAACGAGGATAGCTTTTAAATAGGAAAAACTGTCGAGCATCTGCTCATTGTTCTCGTATAGCCGCAATGCCTTCGCCGCATGATAGCGATAGGCGGTATCGAACTGCCTTCTAAACACGTAAGTACCGGCGCGGGAATCGTACTCCATTGCGTTGGAAGGAAAGTATTTCTTCGAGTCCTGGTTCCATAAAAGGCAAAGCTGGTATACTCCATGAGCCTTCACTGTATTGTAAGGCGAAACTGAGATAACTGATAAATAGCTTTCGTAATTTCTTTTTACCCGGTCTATCTCTGAATACCGCCTTGTCATGACCTGGTACAGGGATTTCCTCGCGAGTGTCTCAATAAAATAGTATGCTGATGGATTGCCCCGCTGGTAATCCAACCATTCTTTATAATACTTCAGTTGCAGGAGATAATCGTCATTGTATAACGATCCTATTTCCCCAATAAACTCATCCTGCGATAAAGACAGGGCCCGCAACTGCTTTGAGTCCATTGGCAGAGAATAATAATAGGATTTTTTCAACATGTTTATCTGCTCGGCAATGATGATATCGAACAGACCCGGCCGGAATAAGAACAACCAGGGATCTGAAGAAAGCCACAATACCTCCTCCATTTCCTGTGTGGGAATATTTTTTGCTAGTTTCTTCGCCTGTTCACAATGCCATTGAGCAAGACTATCCAATTGTCGGTCGGTGTAAGTTGCATAATTGACCGGGATATCCTTTCGTTCATATCGTTGACGGTTGAAGCGCATGCTACCCGTTCCAGAAGCAAAGCCTGATAAACGCTTTGCCTGCAAGAGATGCATGGCGAGCTCCAGCTCAGGATTAAGACGAGTTCCGAGGATACTGTCGATAAACACGGAATTGCGGAAATAAAAACTATCTTCCGTTCTTTGATCGGCTATACGCAACTGGTAGAAGTAAGTCCTTGCAACCTGGAAGTATTTTTTCTTTGCAAGCGCCTGCTGCCGGAGCTCTTGCAGCTGTTGGGCAACGTCTACAATATGACTCTTCTCATTGATGTTTGAATCAATACGCCGCCAGTCTGAGGCACGAAAATCCTGGGAATAAGTGCTTAGAAAAGATAGAATCCAACCAATCAATAGAAAAACCCTGCTCATAAACAGCTTTTTGATGAGATGCAGCAATAAGAAGATTTGCATACCGTTATGAATTTCACGCAGCGGCGCGGCGGCGCAACGAACTGCGAGATATTAAAGTTTTTGATATGGCTTCGAATAGAAATTGGATTGTGTTAACTTTACCCGCTATATAAAACGTCCGATGAAAAAACTGGTCACACTTTCCCTTTATTGCATTTTCCTGCATTTAATTTCTTACGCGCAATCCTATGATCCTTCGAAAATAGACAAGAAAGCCCTTGCCCTGTACGACCAGGCTTTGGAAAGAGCGCAGGACGGCAATCTTACATTATCGGCTGGCCTGCTTCTGAAAGCTATCGAAACAGATAACAAATACCTGGAAGCCTATCTTTCACTGGCCGGCGTGTATGGGCAATTGAAAAGCTACAAAAGCAGCATTGACTTTTACGAAAAAGCTTTTGCGATGGACTCTGTTTATACCATCGACTATAAACTTCCTTATTCCATCCAGCTTGCCGGCGCAGGTGAATTTGACAGGGCGCTGATTGCTATCAATGAACTACTGGAAAAAAGGCCTCCTAAAAACGAAAACGCGTTAAAGGCCTGTAACTATCGCAAGCGATGTTACCAGTTTGCTATCGATTATGCAAAAAAGAATACAGGAAAGAATTATGTCTTTGCCCCGCAAAATATGGGCGGCGCCATCAATTCGAATGAATCGGAATACCTGCCATCGCTAACGATCGACGGAAAGCAATTGATCTTTACCCGTCGCCTTGGTTCCATCAATGAAGATTTTTTTTATAGCAAAAAGAACGGTTCAACCTGGGAACCGGCAAAACCGCTGGAAGGAAGTATCAATACAGAACAAAATGAAGGTGCACAAAATATATCACAGGATGGCGACTGGCTGGTGTTTACTGGTTGCAACCGTACTGATGGTTTTGGAAGCTGTGATATCTACTTCGCTTTCTTCGATGGAAAAAACTGGGGCGAGCCCGTAAATGCAGGAAGAGGAGTAAACACATCCGACTGGGAATCGCAACCCTGCTTATCTCCGGATAAACAAAGTTTATATTTCGTCAGCCGCAGACCGGGCGGTTATGGCGGCGATGATATTTATGTTTCGCGAAAACAGCCAAACGGGAAGTGGGGAGAACCGGAAAATCTTGGTCCCGGTATCAATACCACGGGTAATGAACAAACGCCATTTATTCATGCAGACAATCAAACATTATATTTCACTTCCGATTTCTGGCCAGGTTATGGAGATGAAGATCTTTTTTATACCCGGAAAGGTGCCAGCGGTGACTGGAGCACTCCTGTAAACCTGGGCTATCCCATTAATACGATCAATCATGAAGGAAGCCTGTTTGTGGCGGCAGATGGCAGGACCGCATACTATGCCAGCGACCGCAATGACAGTAAAGGTGGTTTGGATATTTACAGTTTTGAATTGAGAGAAGATGTCAGGCCTTATAAAACTTTATGGGTAAAAGGGCAGGTGTTTGATAAAAAAACAACGAAAGGTTTGCCTTCTTCTGTAGAACTGATCGACCTGGCGACGAAACAGCTTTTATCAAAGGTGCAAACGGATGAAAACGGGAGATATCTTATTACGCTGCCTGTAGGAAGAGATTATGCATTTAACGTAAACAGGAAGGGTTATCTTTTTTATTCCGACAATTTCCTGATGAGTCAAAATCCTCCTGATTCTTCGTATGAAAAAAATATCGGGTTGCAACCGTTGGAAGTAAATGCAATGGTCGTTCTCAACAATGTTTTCTTCGATGTAAATAAATTTGATCTGAAGCCCGAATCGCAGGTAGAACTGGACAAATTGGTCCAGCTG
>DASSFT010000536.1:0-5890 GCA_035694045.1 Chitinophagaceae bacterium | reverse complement strand
GAGAGATAGCGCACCTGCGGTTCCGGACGAACACTTTTGGTTCTGTATTCCGTGTCCGCCATGCCCTTGCCTATGCCATACATAAATTCTTTAACGATAAAGGGTTTGTTTATTTACATACTCCGATCATTACAGCCAGTGATGCTGAAGGTGCTGGTGAGATGTTCCGGGTGACTACCCTGCCTTTTGACGAAGGAAAAAATAAAACGCCCAGGAACGAGGATGGCAGCATCAATTTCAAAGAAGATTTTTTTGGCCGCCCAACCAACCTTACGGTAAGCGGGCAACTGGAAGGTGAACTGGGCGCTACCGCACTCGGCGATATTTATACATTTGGGCCGACTTTCCGCGCGGAAAATTCAAATACTACCAGGCATCTTGCCGAATTCTGGATGATAGAACCGGAAATGGCTTTCTACGACCTGGAAGACAATATGAATCTTGCTGAAGAATTCATCAGGTATATTATCCGGTATGCAATGGATAATAACCGCGAGGATCTTGAATTCCTGGCGCAACGCCTGGCAGAGGAAGAAAAGCAGTTGCCCCAGGATAAGCGAAGCGATATGGGCCTGATCGAAAAGCTGGAGTTTGTCCTCAATAACAATTTTGAACGAATCACTTATACCGAAGCGATAGATATCTTAAGAGAAAGCAATCATAATAAGAAGAAGAAATTTCAATATCCAATCACTGGCTGGGGAATGGACCTCCAAAGCGAACATGAGAGATACCTGGTCGAAAAACATTTCAAAAAACCGGTGATCCTCTCTAACTACCCAAAGGAGATCAAAGCGTTTTACATGCGGCAGAACGATGATGGTAAAACTGTTGCAGCTATGGATATTCTCGCCCCTGGTATCGGCGAAATTGTAGGTGGTTCACAAAGAGAAGAAAGACTGGAAAAGCTGGAAGCCAGGATGAAAGAAATGCATATTCCCGCAGAAGAGCTTTGGTGGTATCTCGATACAAGGAAGTTTGGAACTGTGCCGCATGCCGGTTTTGGTTTGGGATTTGAACGGATGGTACAATTTGTCACCGGTATGGTCAATATCCGCGATGTGATCGCTTTTCCAAGAACTCCAAAGAGCGCAGAGTTTTAATGCAGAAAAGAACTTCGAAGTAACCTACGGGTGTATATAAAAAAGAACAGCAACCCTTTCGGGCTGCTGTCTTCATTTAACCAGAGATAACTCTGAGACCTACTTGATAAAGTTGTAACGCAAAAGAACCTCGTGTGCATTAGAACCGGCGTCGTATACGCTTAAAGGTGTTTTATAAATATCAAACGAATAACCAATCACAAATTTTTTGCTGATGGTAACCCCGGCCGAAAGCATAAAGCTTTGCCTGGCCCTGTAAGATACTCCCCACCAGAAAAGCTCATTATGTTCAACCCTTACACCTCCCTGGAACTCCGTTGGAGCATTTGGCAGGTAGATCATCAAGAAATTAGGGGTGATAACTGTAGACTCGTCCAACTTCAAATGATAAAGACCATGGAAGTAATAGTGGCGATAAAGACGGCCTTCTTCGGCAGGTGTAAGACTACCATTGTAAAAATCGAGTTTGGATTGTATCAGCTGGGAAGCGGAAACACCGACCTGCAATTTCTTGCTGGTGTAAGAAATTCCAAACCCTGCGTCGAATTTGAACTTGTTATCGCTTGATCCGATAGCGGGATCACTGCCTAAGGTTTGAGAAAGTTTAGCCCGGTCGATCGAGAACTGCTGTGCTCTCGCGTCAATACCGAATGAAAGCCTCGCGCCATCCTTCATCGGGATATATTTAGCAAAGGCCAGGTCAATACCCGTTCTTGATGTTGCTCCTGTCTGATCGTTGTAAATATATCCTCCCAGCCCTATCTTTTGCGCTGGCATATCAAAAGAACCAAATGCAGTTGCTGTCTTCGGGCTCCCGCTCAGGTGGCTCCACTGGCTCCTGTATGTAAGTCCCACCATGCCATAGCCATTAGCACCGGCTGTAGAGGGGTTGTGCAGCATTCCCTGCATATCGTACAACGAAGATGTCTGCAGCTGCTGGGATCTTGCAGTCATCGATATTCCCCCGATGAAAGCAAATAGTATGATATAACGTTTCATGATAGTCAATTTTAGTTTTTTATCTTAATATAGTTAGGTCTCCGCTCAGCGTGATTGGCTTGCCAGTGATGGTTTGATAAGTTACCGAGTAATAATAAGTGCCATCTGCTACCGGTTTGCCTTTGTACGTTCCATCCCAGTCATTGGAATAGTTGTTATTGGTATAGATCACGGCGCCATAGCGATTGAATACGGTTACTTTTATTTCCTTGGTACAACCTCCATTTGTCACCAGCCATTTGTCATTCATGCCATCCCCATTCGGTGTAAAGGCATTCATCACTTTGATACAATAAGGCATCACAGTTACTACTGCATTGTCCGTAGAAGTACAATTGTCGCTGTTCTTTACCGTCAGTGTGTAAGTGGTGGTGGTGATAGGTTTAACAACGGCTGCATAGTTGTTGGCTCCGCTGATGATGGAAGCTGAAGGAGTCCAGGCAATCGATACAGGGTTGGCGATACCGGTTCCATTGAGAGTAACCTCATCTCCTTCAACGATGGTCTTGTCGGGACCTGCATTGATAACCGGGTTGGGTTTTATCCCGATGTTGATCGTTTTGTTTTTAATACATCCGTTGAGGGAAGCGGTGACGGTGAAAGCTGAATTGCTGTTGACAGTAGCCACCGGGTTGCTGATATTAGTAGCAGACAATCCACCAGCGGGCATCCATGCATAGGTAGCACCGGTGCCATTGGTAGAAGCCGACATTTGTACCGGCGCACCGGAACAAACTATGGTATCATTCCTTGTTGTTAGCACGAGATTGTCTGTGAACCCAACATTGACCGTTTTAGTCATCGTGCCGCAATAAGAATCCTTGACAGTTAATATATGCGCTCCTTGTGCCAAACCTGCAAAGGCATTCGATGATTGGAATGCTCCTCCGTCAATGCTGAAAGTATAGGGGGCGATAGCGCCAGTTGCATTTACAGTGATGCTGCCGGCAGTAAGATTTGTACAGGTTGCATTCACCACGGTTTCAGTTGTGTTGATGCTGATATTTGCAGGGTTTCCATATTCCAAAATGTTTGGAGTTGGGCCCGACACAAACAGCTTCCTGTTCTGGAAAGAAATTGCAGCAGGAACTTTCCTGGGCGCAAAGCCCATTGCACTAAAACCAGAGCTTGGAGCATAATCTAAAGTCCAACTGGTTCCACCATTAGTAGTTTTCATGATACCTCCGCCCGTTGCTATGTAGCCATTAGTCGCATCTTGGAACATTACTCCGAAAATGTTGCTCTCTGGCCTTAATGTGGTAGCGTTGCTCGTGATGTCGGCCCAGGTATTGCCGCCATCGGTTGTTTTGAATACCACCGATCTCGGGAAACCGTTACCTGTGATAATTACAGTATTGTTATCAACCGCAACCATGTCTGAGTAAGTGATCTGGGGAGTTACTCCGGGAGTGGGAAGAGGGAGCTTGAACCAGGTAACTCCGGCATCCGTGGTTTTCCATATTGTATCTCTTGACCCTGCTGCATAACCTGTGGTTTTGCTGGGGAATTCTACTTCAGTAAATGTTTGTGCTAATGTTCCTGCGGTAAAATTTGAATATTCAGTCCAGGTAAGTCCTCCGTCAAATGATCTAAAAATACCCGGTTTCCTGGAAGCTGTGGGAACGCTAGTTGAACCAGCACCCACGGCCCATACCGAGTCAGTGCCGATGGCTGCTACATCCCGCATCTGGAAGTTGAAATTGGAATAGGCTGGATCTAAAGTTGTTCCCTGGTCAACAGATGAATAAACTATACCACTGCTTACAGCAAAGTATGATTTGGATGCTGAAGGATAGGCAAAACCGCCAATAGTATAAAAGTTTGCTGCGAAATCAGCCCTGTTCTTATCGATCCATGTTTTTCCGCCATCGGTAGTTACTGTAATAAACGAGCTCCCTACTACCATGCCATTGGCACAGTCAGCAAATTCTATTTGATTATAGCTGCCACCCGGGGCCACAACATTATAATTACTTTGCCATCCAGGACTACCAGGCATTGAATCAGATACCACACCTGCCTGCCCGGCTGCAATAAATTTACCATTTGGTGCAATGTCAATAGCAATAGTTCCAAAATTACTATAAGGTTTTCCCAGAGGTAGGGCCCTTTCGGCAACCCAGGTTCTGCCTGTATCAACAGAAGTCATGATCTTGTTTACCGGGCTTATAACAGGAGAATTAATTCCCGCGTACAGCTTTCCATTGGAAGCCATTCTTATTTGGGTGGGTTGTTGAAAGAGAGCCGGATTTACCGCTGGAATACTAGTTCCTGTCAAATTCGTGTTATTAATGGGAATTGGATTGGTCGTATTTAAAACCTGGTACCTACCTTTTTCATAAATACCGGGGAAATTGATATTGGCAGTGCTATCGTTTTTGCCGGTGTAGATTTTTATTACGATGTTATTATTGGAAGAAATAACCAAAAGAGTACTGTCGTTAATAATTCTTATCGCCCTGTAAACATTAGTATGCAACCCGTTTGAAGCATAACGGTATGTACAGTTTGGAGCCGTATTATATATTCCATTCAAGCCCAGTCTTTCTTTACTGATTGAATAGTCTTTTAATGTTCCGCTTGAGAATTTCCAAACAAGACTCGCATCGCCACCGCCGCTTGTTGTAAAACTGGTTGTAGGCAGGCAGGTGCTGGCATTCACACTAATCAGGGAAGGGAAATAGTTGCCACCACTTTGCGTACCTCCTGTTATATAACCGATTGAATCATTAAGAAATTCAATTCGGTATATCTCTTTCGCCTTGGCATCGATATTAAGATCCAACGAAGGAACATTTGGGTTATTTACATAACCACCTTTTGTTTTACCGCCAATTGGTGCTGCCATAGAATCCCAGGTAGCGCCACCATTACGGGTATAATATAATTTGGGAATAGAATCAATTGTATTCCAGGATCCCGCTATATACCCGGTGTCTCTATTTAGAAACCAACAGGTGTTGATGTTTCTTCTATTTAAATAAAGCGGGTTGCTGACCATCGTCCAGGTAACACCACCATCCGAAGTTTTAGCCAATACCCCACCGCCAAATACAGAGCCGCTGCTAACAACGGTTGAACCTACAGCATAAGCAACATCGGGGGTTACGTAATGAACATCCATGAAACTGGCCTTTGAAAGATAGCCAGTAGGCATCACATAGGAAAAGGCCCCATAGGTCCAGGTAGCTCCTCCATTGGTGCTTTTGGCGATACCGCCATCTGTACCTACTGCTATAACGTTGTTGTTGTCGACAAAGTCAATGTCGGTAACCGAAAAACCGAATTGAGTTGGGTTAGTGAATTTCCATGTCGTGGAATTGTATCCCTGTGCCTGTACTGAAATACTGGCAAGAAAAATAAAAATAATGGCAAGGCTGAAATGCCATTTCTCCAAGCAGTTCTTTTTCATGTTTTGTTTGCTTTTTTTGTTTTTGGGTGTGAGAAGCGGAAACAATTATATGCCAGTCGGGAAGTTCTTCTTGTAGAATTAGTTCTATTGTAAGTCTTGGGGAAAGGACAGAATATTGAATATTGAAAAAGACCATGCGAGCCAGACTTATTATATTGCTGATGGCTTGTTTGACAACCGGCCTGTTTTCTCTTGCCCAGGACAAGTCAAACCGGGGCAAAGAGTTTTGGTTGGCCTATGGGTTTGACTACAGCTTTTTCTGGGAAACCCCGGTCAATAACCAGGAACTGGCTATTTATATCAGCACAGAACAGGCAGCCACGGTTACGGTTACCATAACAAATACCGGCTATTCACAGACTTTAAATATTCCTGC
>DASSFT010000535.1:0-4707 GCA_035694045.1 Chitinophagaceae bacterium | reverse complement strand
TCAGCACCACGTCTTTGAGAAAAGATGTCTTAGGCGTAATCGGTATGCAATCACCGAAACAACCGCAATTGGTGAACTTGCCGGAAAAGTAAGCGTAGCCCGTGAGGAAAGTGAAGAAAATGATCAATAGCAGTAGCAACCAGCTAAACAAGCGCATTTGCCAGCCCAGCAATAAAGCAAACCCGGCAATGATTTCGAATGCGATCATGATAATGGACAGCCATAGCGCAATACTATTTAAAGCCGTAAGGTCCCACAACTGAAAATATTCTTCCATCTTATAGGCCAAACCAAGCGGATCGTTGGCTTTTACCAGCCCGGAAAAAATAAACAGCAATCCAACCAGGACCCTGACGATGTTTACCAATAGCTTCATTACTTATGACTGATTTGATGTGTACGACGCATTTGACTTACCTGGCCTACCTGTCCTCCACGACTTCACTTATCTTTATCTTTCAAAATTAACGAAACAAGTTTTAATGTTTACGCTGAATGCTAACGGTAAACTGGTTACGATCGACCAACCCCTGGTGATGGGAATCATAAACGTCACACCGGATTCATTTTATGCCGGCAGCCGTTTTACCATGCCCAGCACCATTCTACAACAGGCGGAAAAAATGCTTGATGAAGGAGCCGATATCCTGGATATCGGTGGTCAAAGCACCAGGCCGGGCAGCGAACAAATAAGCGCCGCTGAAGAATTGGAAAGGGTTATCCCGGTCATTGAAGCTGTGCATAAGAAATTCCCGGATGCAATTATTTCCGTAGATACTTATTATTCCATTGTGGCTAAAGAGGCTGTCGCGGCGGGAGCTGCACTGGTGAATGATGTGAGTGGTGGTTCGATCGATCCTGGTTTGATTGCCGTTGTGTCATCGTTGCATGTGCCTTATATATTGATGCATATTAAAGGAACACCTCAAACTATGCTGCAGGCAGCGCAATATGAAAATGTAACCCGGGAAGTATTGGACTATTTTATCGGCAAAACGAATGAGTTGCGCAAATCGGGCATCCATGACATAATCATTGACCCGGGTTTCGGTTTTGGAAAAAACAGCCTCCACAACTTTGAATTGCTTAAAAACCTTTCGGTGCTTCAAATGCTGGATTGTCCTGTCCTCGTGGGCCTGTCCCGCAAATCAACAATCTACAAAACGCTTGGCATCACGGCGGACGAGGCATTGAACGGCACCACTGTGTTAAATACCATAGCGTTGATGAATGGTGCAAATATTCTCCGGGTACATGACGTAAAAGAAGCCAAAGAGGCGATCAGGCTGGTAGCTGCATTGCCCAATGCTGCAAAATAAAGAACCTCCGGCCGAAGCAGGAGGTTCTTATAATTAGTTCACATGACCGTATTGTTACAATTTCGATAGAGTACAAATCTAATATTGGACTAAAAACGGGGTAGGCTGTCTAAGCCAAAAAACCGTATCAAGAAAGAGATAACTCAAATTTCGGTCATTTTGACGAGTTTATATCACCCCAAGTCCAATTATCTTAATATTATTATTTACCGGCTTGCTGGCGGAGGATCCTGGGCAATCTCTTTGTCGGAGACCTCAAGTATCTCCACATCGAATATCAACGATGCGAAAGGTTGCCGGGCAGGGCCAGGATCTCTTCCATATGCAACGAAGCCAGGGATATACAAGGTTCCCTTGCCGCCTTGCCTGAATAATTGCAACCCTTCAGTCCATCCCTGTACTACCGGGTCTACGCCCAGTTTAAACGCATAAGCCCAGGCCTGGAATACACTATCGGTAGCCAGCACTTTGCCCGTGTATTTCACTTTTACATACTTGCCCAGTTCTACAGGAGCTCCTGTACCTGGCTGATCGATGTGAACAAAAGTGCCATATCCCGTTTTGGTGGCAGTAATTTTCTTAGCGGCCAACCATGCCTGCATTTCCTTTATTTCTTTCTCAGCTTCGCCGCTTTGTTCATATTGTTTCATCTGGGCATCTATCATTTTTTTCATTTGCTCTTGCCGTTCTTTCATCGCCCTCGGCATATCCTTTTCTCGTTCTATTTTCTCGTCTGCCTGGTAAGCACTGTCACTCCTAAAAACCTCCAGTACCCTGAAACTGGTGATCAGGCGGTCTCCTTTTTTGAAAAAACTATCCTCGGGTAGTAAATTCCTTTTAAAGAGCGTATCAGTTAATTCTACTGTAACCGCGCTATCTCCTTTCTTTACCAGCGACAGGATTTCGATGGGATTATAGGCTCCTTCGGCCCTCTCGGAAACTTGTCCATAGTAAGGCATCCGTCCATAAGAAGTCTGGAGCACTGAATCCTTTACCTTGGTAACATAATGCAGTTTCACCCAGTTGCCGGGTTTGGCAACAGAATCCTTGCTGTCGGAAGGGAAAATCTTATAAAGCAGGCCGCTTTTCGTTTTTTTATAGTTGACATTTTTGCAAGACACCATAAAGCACAAAGCAACAGGTACCAGCAGTAGATAATTAACTCTTTTCATGTTTTAGTTTATTGTAATAAAGATTTGTTTTCTTTTATCGCTTCTTTGAATTTTTGCACGGTCACGTCGAGTGGATCGCTGCTCCTGCCGCCGGATGCGTTGAAATGGCCGCCACCTTCAAAATATTTCCGCGCAAATGTATTGCAATCAAATCCGCCTTTGCTGCGAAAGCTCCACTTTCTCTCTTCATCCCTGTCGATCACGATAGCTACCAATTTTATTCCCTGGATGGTTTGTGGGAAATTTACCAGGCCTTCCGTATCACCGGTCTTGACATGATATTTTAACAGATCCGATTTGGGAATGGCAACCAGGACCGTGTTGTATTCATAAAACACCTGCATACGGTGCAATAATACATGCCCGGTAAAACGCAACCTGTTTTCCAGGAAATTGTCAAACAAGTTCTCATGTACTTTGGAATGTTTCAGACCTCTCTCTTTGAGATCGGCCACCAGCCTGTGCACTTCCTGCGTGGACGAAGGAAAACGGAATGAGCCGGTATCACCGACTATACCTGCATAGATACATTCAGCGATCTCTTCCGTAATCTTTTCTCCATGACCGGAGGCTACCATGAAATCGTAGACCATTTCACAGGTAGAACTCTTGGCCACATCGCTGATACCGTAATCAAAAGAAGGCTCATCAGGCTCCTGGTGATGATCTATCAGGATTTTTGTACACTTGAGCTCTTTCAACCGCTCCGTCATGGTTTTGGTACGGTGAAAAATATTGAAGTCAAGACAAAACAGCCACTGGGCCGCATCGAGAATATTATTCGCTTTTTCCCTGTTAGCATCGTAGTCAACCACTTCACTGCAACCGGGCATCCAATCCAGCCATTTAGCCCAGTTGGTTGGCGAAATGACGGTGACGGTATGGCCAAATTGCTTTAAGAAATTATATAAGGCCAATGATGAACCCATCGCGTCAGCGTCAGGTTTTTGGTGCGTGGTAATTACAATATTACGGGGCTGCGTTAATAGTGGAAATATTTCATATATGGGCTGCATAAAACGGCTGCGAAGATAGGTGAATCGGTTGAGAGTCGATAGTCGTTAATGGGGAGAGTCGGATGCCGGATGCTGGATGTTGGATGCCGGATGCTGGATGCGAGCTATCGGGAACCCCTACTAACTATGAACTATTGACTATCGACTAACAACTATCGACTCAATATTATATCTTTGCGCCGCAAAAAGAAAACAAACAACGATAATGAGTAACAGAACTTTTACGATGATCAAACCCGACGCCATGAAAACCGGGCATGCCGGGTTGATCCTGGACCGTATTATTAAAGAAGGTTATAAAATAGTGGCTTTAAAAATGACAAAGCTAAGTGCGGATAAAGCCGGTGAATTTTATGCTGTTCACAGGGAAAGGCCATTTTATGGGGAACTGGTTCAGTTCATGAGCAGCGGCCCGATTATCGCAGCCATTCTTGAAAAAAATAATGCAGTGACCGAATTCCGTACGCTGATCGGTGCTACGGACCCCGCCAAAGCAGCTGAAGGAACTATCCGCAAATTATATGCTTCTTCTGTTGGTGAAAATGCTGTTCATGGAAGTGATAGCGATGAAAATGCGAAAATAGAAGGAGATTTTTTCTTTTCAGGCCTGGAAAGAGTGCTCTAAAAACAGCAACGGAACGAAAGATTATTTTCCCAGGTTTTTCACAGTAAGATTTTGATGATGCTCTACATGGTAAATAGTAAAGTAGAGCATCTCTCTTATTGTCAATTTGCCTAAAAGCGGGTGAGGCAATATGTAATAATCCAGTTGCATTTCTTTATAACGGTTAACTTTTTTACATAAGCTTTCAATCGTAGTGATCAACTTTTCCTTCCGGAACAGTTTTTCTTTGTTATCAATCTCCCGGGGAAGAAAACGTCCTGCCGCTTTTCCGCCAGCGCCCAGCCGTAATTTATATTTTGCGATCAGCGCCTCGCAAGTTTTTGAAGGACGGTTGGCTTTTCCTACATACAACCGGATGACAAATTTTGGTAAAGCCAGTCCCTGGTTCAGGGCATTAACGCTCCTGTAAATATGATCAAGCTGCTGTCCGGCGGTCCATTTACCATTTGCCCTGGAGACAAATTCTTCATCGGTCAATGATAAGACTGTAACACAAAATTTTTGGTGATTGGCCCGTAATTGGCGGATGATTTCCTCTTTGTTCATTTTATCCAAAAGTAGAAATTGATTCGGTA
>DASSFT010000534.1:0-8163 GCA_035694045.1 Chitinophagaceae bacterium | reverse complement strand
ATTCAACACCTGCCTGCCGGCAGGCAGGTCCATCATAACACTTAAACCTGGAAGACTCCTGTTTTCAACTCATTAATCACCGGGTTGTGATCCGCTGCCGCAATTCCTTCACTGATCAGTTTTCTTGTGTCCGCCGGATCGATAATCGCGTCTACCCATAACCTGGCCGCCGCGTAATAGGGTGAGGTTTGTCTATCGTACCTGCCTTTTATTTCATTCAATAATTTTTGTTCCGATTCAGGTGTGGTTTCCTTCCCCTTTGCTTTTTGAGAAGCTATTTCTATCTGTAATAACGTTTTTGCTGCAGAATCGCCACTCATGACGGCAATCTTAGCCGAGGGCCACGCATAAATGAATCGCGGATCATAGGCCTTGCCACACATGGCATAATTGCCGGCGCCATAGGAATTGCCAATGATGAACGTGATCTTAGGCACCACTGAATTGGCAACTGCGTTCACCATCTTGGCTCCGTCTTTAATAATGCCTGCGTGTTCACTGCGACTGCCGACCATAAAGCCAGTTACATCCTGCATAAAAACTAACGGAATTTTCTTTTGATTGCAATTGAGAATAAACCTGGCTGCCTTATCGGCGCTGTCGTTATAGATCACGCCGCCCATCTGCATTTCGCCTTTTTTACTCTTTACTATTTTGCGCTGGTTGGCAACTATGCCCACTGCCCAGCCGTCAACACGGCCATAGCCACAGATAATCGTTTTGCCATAATCTTCCTTGAACTGTTCAAACGCCGAGTCGTCTACAATCCTTTCTATCACTTCAATCATATCATAGGGTTTGCCATCTGGGGGAAAAAGGCCATACAGGTCCCCCGGGTTTTTTTTGGGTGGCAGGGATTTTATCCTGTCAAAACCTGCCACAGGTTTATCTCCCAGCATGCTGATCATTTTTTTGATGTGGTCCATGCATTCCTGTTCGGTCTTGAATTTATAATCGGCAATGCCGCTGATCTCGGTATGGGTTACGGCGCCACCCAGTGTTTCATTATCGATGTCTTCCCCGATCGCTGCTTTTACCAGGTAAGGACCGGCCAGGTAAATGGAACCGTTACCTTCTACCATCAACGTTTCATCACTCATGATGGGGAGATAGGCGCCACCGGCTACACAGGCACCCATGACAGCGGCTATTTGGGTGATGCCCATAGCACTCATTCTTGCATTATTGCGGAAGATGCGACCAAAATGTTCTTTGTCAGGAAAAATTTCATCCTGCATAGGAAGAAAGACACCCGCACTATCTACGAGGTAGATAACAGGCAGGGAATTTTCCATCGCGATCTCCTGCATCCGGAGATTTTTCTTTCCCGTGATGGGAAACCATGCGCCCGCTTTTACTGTCTGGTCATTGGCGACGATCACACATTGACGCCCGCTGACATAACCGAGCCCTGCCACCGTACCACCGGCGGGACATCCTCCCTGTTCAGCATACATATCATACCCGGCAAAAGCGCCCATCTCGATAAAAGGTTTGTTCTTATCAACAAGAAATTCTATTCTTTCTCTTGCAGTCAGCTTGTTCTTTTCCTTTTGCTTATCCGCTGATTTCTTCCCGCCACCCTGGTAAATTTTCTCCAGTTTTTTTCGCATATCACTCAGCTGCATCTTCATTGCATCCTCATTCTTGTTGAATTCAATGTTCATATTGGCCTTGTTATATCAACAAAGATAGGAGAGGGGGATGAAGCAGTAAGCCTGAAGTCTGAAATTCGTAACCAGGTCGTTCGGGATTGTACAAAAAAATGATGCGTGGAGACCGGTTTACAGTCCGCCACGCATTAATTTCTTTTCCTTCACACTGTCCTGTACTCTACTAATTTGAAAGAATGATCGTTGTAAAGACGACCCCATTTTCAAATTTTCAAATCGTCTAATTTTCAAATTAACTTCAAGACAAAACAGCTTCTTTTTCATGAAGAAAAGTACCTGACTTCGCATCGGAATCAATTGCCATTACAGCTCTTACTTCTACATTTCCACCATACAAAAGATTAGGACAGGACTTTGCTGCTTCAACGGCCTCGTCCAATGAATCTGCTTTAACTATAAGGTAACCGCCTATCATTTCCTTTGACTCCAGGTAAGGACCATCTGTTACAACAGCGCCGGGGCTAACGGTTTTGCCTTCAGGATGCAAACGGTTGGAGGCGCTGTATTTCCCCTGTTCGGCAAAATTCCTGATCCATTTTTGCCACTGACTCATCATCGCCTGCATTTGTTCTGCTGAAGGCAAAGCGTCGCTGGGCCGCTTTTCATTTCTGAAGATCAACATGAACTCTTTCATCTTATTATTTTTTTGGGTTTAAAAATAGATGACGAACGAAGATTCAAAAACCGGACAGGAAAGGTAAAGTTTTTTTGAAATGGAAAGGGAAAGCGGTGAGTGGTGAGTGGTGAGTGGTGAATGGTGAGTGGGTACCCTAATTGCGAAGCCTCTACTTACAACTTATAACTGACCACTCACCTCTCACTTCAAATACCACAATTTACAATTAACATTACGCTCGTTATACGTCAGATTCATTAAAAGACAAACGCAATTCGTTTATTTTCGCTACCACTCTCCGGTGCTTCACCCCGGCTTTATCCAACATTAGTTTTGACGCTTTGGAAACGTCAGTGCCCGAATACTTGTCTGACAAATAGATCACTTCAGTGATCCCCGACTGGATAATGGCCTTGGAACATTCATTGCAGGGAAAAAGAGCTGTATAGATCTTACAACCTTTAAGGTCCATACCGATATTATTCAGGATTGCATTTAGCTCAGCGTGGCAGACGTATGGGTATTTTGTATTGAGAAAATCTCCCTGCTTGTCCCAGGGAAATTCGTCGTCATCACACCCGATTGGAAAGCCATTATAGCCAGCCCCTACAATTTTATTTTTATCATTTACGATACAGGCACCCACCTGCGTGGCAGGATCTTTACTGCGTTTGGCTGAGAGGAGGGCGACACCCATAAAGTATTCATCCCAGGAGATATAGTCTTGTCTTTTTTTCAAGCCTTTGTTTTTCGTGAACAAATATATCCTGGAACGAATTTATAGCATTGACCGAACTTGCGACCTGGTTTATTTTCGTCAATAGTGTCCATTTCAGCTTAGTGGCCACAAAGCGCCACTGAGAAGACACAGAGGACCACAGAGAAGAAACTCTGTGACTCTCGATGCCACAATAACTTTCCCCCAGGGGTATTGCCAATTCCGACGAATATGGCCACAGAGGGTCGATGAGAAGACACAGAGGACCAAAGGAAAATAAACTCTGTGGCTCTCAATGCCACACGAACTTTCCTGCAAGGGATCCCTATTCAGGAGTACATAGCCAATAGGACTGCATAAAATAAACTCCGTGGTTCTCTGTGGCCGACCTGAGTTTTAGGACAGCGACGAAGTTTTTTCTTCCGACATTTGAATAATCAAACTGCAACCATGCAATACATGATCGTCGAACGGTTTTATCCTTCAAAAGTAAAAGCCATGTACCAGCGCTTTGCCGAAAAAGGCAGGATGTTGCCGGAAGGCGTGAGCTTTATCAATAGCTGGATCAATGAGCCTGTCACTGTCTGCTACCAGCTAATGGAAGCCGAATCACCAGAGAAATTGCAGGACTGGGTAGACAACTGGAAAGACTTCGCCGAATTTGAGGTCATCCCAGTCATTTCTTCCGCGGAAGCAAAGCAAAAGGTCCTATCGGATTGATGCCACGGATTCACGGAAAAAAATCAAACCATCCGTGTATCCGTAACAATCTTCATCCTTAAACCTTTCAACCATTAAACCTTTAAACTTTTAAACCGCTAATCCGTGTATCCGTGGCATTCTCTTCTAATCCGCGATTCCGTGGCAATCCCATTTTTAACAAAAAATCAAATACTCTCCGCTGTGGAAAATCCGCGATAACGACTCTCAGGCTCAAACCCACTACTATGAGCCGGCTATTTTTTCTTTCCGTTCTTTCCCTGTTTACCTGTTGCTACCTTGACGATAACAATAACTCCGTTTCCTCGGGTAAAAACTTCAATCAACCAGATTCCCTCAACGTTGTCGCCGATATTGCTCCACCACCGGGTTATAAGCGTATGAACCTGGCTGGAGCATCCTTTGGAGAATGGTTAGAAAATATAGCGCTAAAAAAGGACCGGCATGTATACCTATACAATGGCGCCCTCAAGAGAAATCAAAGCGCCCAGTTTGCCGTACTGGACATCACCGTAGGCAACAAAGACCTTCAGCAATGCGCCGATGCATTGATGAGGCTGCGCGCCGAATATTTGTTTAGTCAAAAAAGATACTCGGAAATCGAGTTCAGTGACAATGCCCATAAATCCTATAAATGGACCGGTGGTTCAGACAAGACAGGTTTCGACAAATACCTCGAGAAAGTTTTCAGCATGTGTGGGTCGGCCTCCCTCGAAAAACAATTGAAGCCGGTAGCTTCCCTCGCCGATATGCAACCGGGAGATGTATTTATCAAGGGTGGTTTTCCGGGACATGCCATGATAGTAATGGATGTAGCCAAAAATGAAAGAGGCCAAAAGGTCTTTATGCTGGCCCAGAGTTATATGCCGGCCCAGGATGTACACATTGTAAAGAATCCTGCCGATATTAAAATCAGTCCCTGGTATGAGGTAAGTGATGAACCTGAAATCTTCACCCCGGAATGGACATTTTTAAAAGACCAGCTACGCAGGTGGTAAAAAAAAGCCCCGCGCCACGGCGCGGGGGCTACAAATTCCTGGTTGATTAATTGAACAAATATCTTATTCCAAATTGCATGTAGTAAGTTGAGAAGATACTTACGTTATCTCGGAATGTTGTAGTGATCGGGTTGTTCCTGTCTGTCTGCAGCCTGAAAGTTGGAACGACAGTTCCGCCTGGTACAACGCTGGCCTGGTTGGTCGGCACCAGTATTTGGCCGGAAGGAGCATTCAGCGATTTAACCTTGCTCCAGTCAGCATTGAGCAAATTACCAAAATTGAAGATATCGATGGAGAACTGGATAGTGTTGCGGTTCTTGCCGATGTTAGTGAAGAGATCCTGCATGAACCTTACGTCTACCTGGTTGCGCCAGGGATATTTTGCGCCGTTTCTTTCAGCATACTGTCCTTTATGTTTTTTCAAATAAGGATCCTGGTCGATGTACTGGAAGAAAAGATCGCTTTGCTGTTGAGCGCTGTAAGTAACACCGTTGGGATAGGCAAAGCTGCTGAACGTAATTTCAGAAGCATTTTTCGGAATATAGATCAGGTCGTTACCGGTAACTCCATCGTTGTTGAAATCACCTGAATATGAATAAGAGTATCTTCCACCAGAGGAGGAACCATCATAGAAGATGGAAATCGTGGTAGCCAGGTGTTTGAAATATTCAAACCTGATGTTGATACCTGCTGTGATCCTGTCAGGCACTACGTAGTTAGCATAACTCAACATCGGTGAGTTCGGGCTGGTAGAAGTAGCAGTACCCTGCCATGCAGACAAGGGCTGGTCGCCATTGCCATCAAACAGGTTATTAGCGAATGATTTGGTATAAGATACGTTTGCGCTTACAACCTTACCGAAAGATTTGGAAAGCTGTGCTGACAATGACATATAGTATCCTTTATTGCCATTCTTCATTTGGATTACGTTGGCTGCATTGATTGAAGAAGGACTTGTAGCTGTAGTACCATTTGGAACAAATACCACTGTCGTGATCTGGCCCGGGGTTGTTTTTACCGGGTTAACGAATTTCTGGTTAATTGCGCTGGGATACAAGGCGCGGTTGTCCGGATATCCCGAAATGTTCATATTAGTGGGTGCCACCAGGTTCACGTTATTGAATAAGGAAGTCTTAAGGTCCTTATTGTATATCGCTTCAACTGTAAGAACCATATTCCCCGGAAGTTTGGTGTCAACACCCAGGCTGGTCTTCCAGGTCTGCGGGAATTTATAATCCGGTGTCAGTGCCTCGATCGTTGTAGGGATGATTGAACCCGGTGTCGGGATCGTCGTTGGCCTGTAAGCGGCCGGATCTGGGTTGAATGGGCCAGGTGTATTGGCAGTACCGTTTATTCCCAGTGTTGTTTGCAACATACCGTTATCTCCGGACTGGCTTACGATCCATACAAATGGCACTTTACCAGTGAATATTCCTGTACCACCGCGTATCTGCATGGAGCGGTCTCCGTAAACATCATAGTTGAAGCCAATTCGTGGTGATGCCATGACCGTGGTCTTTGGCAAAATACCGGTATTGATTTTTGTGCCATTGATAAAGGTGGCATCAAGAATGAATGTGTTGGTCTTGATTTCAGGCACATCCAGGTACCTGGGTTGATCAAGTCTTAAGCCAAGGGTCAGCTTGAATTTGCGGTTAATGGCAATTTCATCCTGCGCATAAATACCGAATTGGGCAAATTTAAAGCTGGGGAAAGCCTGTTGGAATCCCGGCAGCAACGAAAATGTCGTTGCATAGTTGAAAGGTTTGGCGCCATTGACAAAATCAGCCCAGCTGTTGAAAACATAATAACTGGTCCCAAAACGCTGGAACCCATTTATCGTTTTACTTACATCGGCCTGGATACCGCCGGTAACCACGTGCTTGCCTTTGCTCCAGGTGATGTTGTCAATGATAGAGAACATTTTTACTTTCCTCAGGTTTCCGAAGCTGAACAGCTCATGACCAAAAGAAGTATAGGTGCTGGTACCACTTAATATATCTACGAACGGGAAAACTGAACTGTTTACAGAACGGGAATCGTTCTGGTAAGTGTATGTACCGCGTAATACGTTAGAAAATCTCCTGGCGAATTTTGAAGTCAGTTCCACGGCGAGTGAATAGAAATTGGCGCCCTGGAAATAGTTTGAATTGGAAAACCACATGGCGTTAACATCATTACGGTTTCCTGTTACCCCGGTTATGTTTGAACCGGAAGTAGAGGTACTCGGCGGATTGGGTTCGCCGCCTTCCACCTGGCTATACCTTATTGAAAGGTGATGACCTTGCGCGATATTCCAGTCGATGCGGCCGAGGATCTTTGTGTGTTTGATCTCGGTAGAATAATTATCGAATGGTCCTGTTTCATATCCATACTCCGATCTCAGGTAATTGCTGATAATCGTGAGGCTGTCGGCGGTAGGCCTTGCCACGTTGGGGTTGCTGGGTGAAAAAGGATTTGCTGCAGTAGCCGCTGTACGTGTTTGCACGAACTTGGGCTGGTTATCTGTTTCGTAGTTGAAAAAGAAGAATACTTTGTTCTTTACAATTGGGCCGCCGATACGTATACCCCATTGTTTAAACTTGAACGGGCTGGGAGTAAAGCTGACTTTGCCCACTTTGTCGCCCTGTTGTTTTTCACTTCTCCAGTATTGATAAAGCGATCCCTGGAAAGTGTTTGTCCCGGAACGGGTAACAGCGTTGATACCACTTCCAATGAAACCCGACTGGCGGATATCGAAGGGAGAGATACTGACCGAGATCTCATCAATAGCATCAAGTGAAATAGGAGAGCCACCGGCTGGCAGGTTGCCACCGATACCAAAACTGTTATTGAAATCTGATCCGTCAATGGTAAAATTATTCTGGCGGTAATTTCCACCTGCAATAGAACCACTGCTGGAAGAAGAAGCCTGTGGAGTTACACGGGTAAGATCGTTCACACTACGGGTGATGCTGGGCAATCTTTCGATCTGTGAACGGTTCAGATTGGTGGTTGCGCCTGTCCTGGTAGAATTGAAGATCGGGTTTCTCCGGCCGGTTGCGCTAAGTACTACTGTTTCGAGTGTTGCTCCGGGTTTCGGCATGGCAACAGTCAATTGGTAAGCTTCGGCCAGTTTCAAGAACACATCTGAAAACTTTTGAGTCTCAAATCCCACATAGGAAACCTCGATGTAGTAGGGACCACCTGAGCGCATATCCTGGATATTGAAATTTCCATTCGTGCGTGAAACGGTTGCATACTTTGTACCCGTGGGCTGATGAGTTGCTGTGATAGTTGCCCCGACCAATGGCTGGTTGTTGTTGTCATTCACTGTACCGGTCATACTACTGGTAGTGATCTGGGCAAATAATGTATGACCTACCGCGAAAAAGCAGGCCAAAAGAACAAGTACTCTCTTAAGCATATTAGTTTAGTTTTCAGTTATTAACTGCAAAG
>DASSFT010000533.1:0-3921 GCA_035694045.1 Chitinophagaceae bacterium | reverse complement strand
CCATTTCGCCTCGATATCGCCAATCCCATGGACATCCAGGAAGCACAGAAATGGCAAGTAACCGATTCTACCAATGGGATCGTCTTCCGCGCTGATAAGAATAAAGCGCCGGTATTTATCCGGTATGACCAAAGTTATTCTTACAACGGGATCAATTTTCGTGTCAAACAGGATTCAAGCTATTCCGGTCCGAGGTTCAGTGACTATAATGTTTCAGTTTCCGTGCCTTCTGATGCCGCAGTCGCATTTGGCCGCAAATTATCCGTAGACGCAGCCAGTAAAGTGGCCACAGTCATCAACCTCGAGATGAAGGACGCCAATAAAAAGAGGGCTGTGGCAACATTGCAATCGCTCATCAATATTTATAATATACAGGGGGTTGAAGACAAGAACAGGGTAACCGACAATACCGTGAACTTTCTGAATGAACGATTGGTCGACGTGACGAAAGAATTGCAGGGCGTAGAAGGTTCGGTAGAAAAATTCAAGAGCCAGAACCGCGTTACCGATCTTTCCTCCGATGCAAAGCAATACCTTGACCTGTCGCAACAGGTGGATATTCAAAAAGCGCAAAGTCAAACCCAACTAAATATCATCGATGCCCTGGAAAAGGATCTTCGTGCAAACGAAACCAATCCAAAACTGGTTCCGTCTACGCTTGGTATCAATGAGCCGACCCTGGGGCTGTTGATAGAAAAACATAATGAACTCGTTTTGCAAAAAGAAAGGGCACAACAAGTATCAGGTCCTAAAAATCCTATGCTAATCGATCTGCAGGAACAGATAAAGGAGATACGTTCCCGGCTGATCAGCAATGTAGCTAACCTGAAACAAGCCTATACCATTTCCCTGAATGATATATCCGGGAAAGATGCCCTGCTCAATGGTCGCATAAGAAATGTACCGTTGCTTGAAAAAAAGCTGGTGCAGATAACACGCAGCCAGAATGTGCAGGAACAGTTGTATGCATTCTTATTGCAGAAAAGGGAAGAAGCGGCTATCACCCGCGCATCCAATATTGAAGATTCAAGGACCATTTTACGGGCGCGCAGCCTTGGAAAGGTTTCCCCGAAGCCAACAATGGTTTGGACCTTTGGAATATTATTAGCCCTTCTTCTTCCCATCACCATTATCGGCATGCGGGATTTCATGAACAACAAGATCGGCGATGTAGACGAACTGGAAAATCGTATGAGTCTCCCATTGCTGGGAACTATTCCGCATATCAAAAAATTAAAGTCGCCTGTTGTCATCCACGGCCGTTCGAGATCTGCAGCAGCTGAGCAGATCAGGAATATCCGGACAGCTATCAGCTACACAGGTAATGGGAAAAAAGTTCAAACTATCCTTGTCACTTCGTTTCAGCCCGGTGAAGGAAAAAGTTTTGTTAGCTTAAACCTGGGACTTGCCTATTCGCTGCTGAACAAACGGACTGTCATTCTCGAATTTGATCTTCGCAAACCGATGCTGACGAAAAGCCTGGGAATACCGGCCAAACGCGGGATCAGCAGTATCCTCGTTGGTAAATCGGGGATAGAAGAGCTTTTGATAGAGGTTCCCGATCATGACGGAAATTTATTTGTGTTGCCTGCCGGTAGCCTTCCTCCCAACCCTGCCGAATTGATATCCGGCATCAATATGCCCGGTCTTATCAACACACTCAGGGAACAGTTCGATTATATTATCATCGATTCTCCGCCATTGAACGTAGTAACTGATGCAACCCTGCTCCAGGAATATGCAGACATCACGCTGGTGGTTTTAAGACAGAACTATACTTCGAAACTGGTTTATGAAAAACTAAATCAGCGGATTGCTCAATACCCCGACCAGCGGCTGTACATCGTAATGAACGATACGGGCAAGACGAAACGATACGAAGACAGGTACGGTTATTCCGGTGGGTACTACCACGACAAAGACCACATCGTTCCGAAAGAAGAACCAAATTTGAATTGACCAGGTAATCCAAAATAAACTTTTACTTCAATAACCATCTGCAAAGCCGTCAATCATCCAAAGTGGAAGTAAGAAAAGCATTGTTTAAAAATTTTCTCGCCAGTGGTTGGGCCAAAGCATCATCTGTTATATTCAGGCTGGTGCAGGTGCCGATACTCCTGTCGTTTCTTGGCATAGAAGATTACGGACGCTGGCTTGTACTATACACATTGCCCTCCTGGTTATCGCTGGCTAATCTCGGATTCGGCAGCGTCGCGGCAAACGATATTTCGATGGCGATCGGTAAGGGCGACCTTGCAAAGGCAAGAACGATATATTCTTCTACTTTCCGTGTCGTACTCTATATCCTGGTCGCCGGTATAGTTGTGTTGCTTCCCCTCATTTTGTTTTTTCATTGGGAAAGGTTCCTGAAAGTTTCTCCCGTAAGACATACTGAAATAATATGGGTATTGGTATGGTTCACTTTTACTACCTTCTTATCCTTCTTTGGTGAAATTTTCCAGGCAAGGTTCAGGGCGGCAAGAAAAGCGCACACCTACATGTTGCTTTATAGTTTCAGGCCCTGGATCGAGTTGATTTTTATGATTGTCGTCCTGCAATTCAGCACCAGGCTTGATTATCTTGCTTTCGGCGTGTTTTTGTCAACGCTTATTTTTATCATCAGTGTACAATGGATCAGCTACCGGGCGATGCCGTCATTATCCTATTCGCGGCATGACGTTGACAAATCAATTTTAAAACACTTATTCCGGAAAGGAATGGCATTCCAGGCATTCCCGTTGGGTAATGCCTTGATTTACCAGGGAACGATCCTTGTTGTACAGGCAGTGCTGGGTCCCGTATCCGTTGCCATATTCGGATCTGTAAGAACATTGGTGAGATCAATCAACCAGATGCTGGAATTGATAAACCAGGTCCTTTGGCCCGAGCTTAGTATCCTCTACGGAAAAGGAGATTTGAAAAAAGCGGCACGGTTGCATCGCATCGGCGTGGTATTGTCCATTGGCATAGCCCTGGTCTTTGTCCTTTTACTCGGGTTATTCGGCGAAAGGATTTTTTCATGGTGGACAAACGGATCAATTTCTTTACCCGGAACACTCTTGTTATTATTCCTGCTTCCAATTCCTTTCAATTCGCTTTGGTTTACCAGTAGCGTGATCCATATGGCATCCAACAAACATGAAGGGCTTGCGATACGATATTTGATAGCCATGGCCCTGGCAGTCGCGGGTTGCGCTTTATTATCGTCGTTATTTGGAATGCCGGGCGCCGCTATCTCTACTGTGATCGCCGACATTATCCTCATACCGTATGTTTTCAGGGTTTCATTGTCGCTGACCGGGGACAGCCTTGAACGGTTTATGTACGGGATAAAATATGAAGTGCAGCTTATTCCTGCATTGTGGAAGAAAATCAGGAATACCCGTTAATTATGAAGACAGGAAAAGAAAATATCGTCTTGTTGCCGCAGTTGAAAGGGCTTGCAGTCAAATGTTGTTATTTGAACCTCGCAGCTGTGGTGGTTTTCCTTGGATTATCATTATTTGTTGAAGTAACACAGGAACTATCTATCATCTGCGGAATTCTCGCCATACTCATTTCTTTATTTCCCATATTTTATAGTATAGAAAGGAAGAAAATTGCCCTGGTGTTTAGTGGTATAGCCGTCTTTAACATAGCGCCGGTGTGGTTCCTGTATCTCGAATCGGTATTACCCGGTTACGATGCTTATACTTATACTCAACCTGTGTTTCGTGTGCTGGCGTTTTTGTGGATCTCGGTATTCCAGTTGCTGGTTAACCTGGTTTATGTGCTTCTCTGGACTAAGGGACATAGTTTTTCTGTACGGTCTTTTTCATTCCTGAGATTCACCCGTTTCAAGCCCGGATTCTATATCAGGATGACGCTGCTGATCTTTATTGTACCTCTTGTTGTGTTTTACGCGTATTACGGTTCGGCAGG
>DASSFT010000532.1:0-8962 GCA_035694045.1 Chitinophagaceae bacterium | reverse complement strand
TTTCCAGCAATTGTTCATCGGTGAGAGCTATTTGCAGGCGATTTTCAGAATTGGCGGGCTCGTTCATGAACGCCCTGATCTCGTCGCTGCATTGTTTTTCTTTTCTTGTCATTACCATGATCAGTTCATTTATGGAAAGATCATGCGAGGAGGGTTTAAATTTTAGTTGCCGGGCTGAAAGTCCATCGATGCTTTTCAAAACCTGTTTACGGCTGTTCTTGATGAGATTAATTGCCTGTTTTCTTTCCTTGGGTGACAGGGAGCTGGTATTAAGAGTGCCAGCCAGTCCGGTAACGACCAGCAATGTCAGGAGAAGTCGGCCTGTAGTTCTTTTGATCATAGTATGACGCAATTATTATGGCAGCTACGGACTACAGGTGTTGGCCACAGGTGAGGAAACCAGGGAAAAGATACGGAAGAAAGTTTTTTTCCAAAAAATAAACTTATGAACAATTGTGTCTATATCTTCCTTTTAGACAGCGTTTCACTTTGAATTTGCTCAAAGAGGACCACTGAGAAGGCGCGGAGAGCCGCAGAGAAGAATGCTCTGTGGCCATTCTGATTTTTCAAACTGAGACTCTTTTCTTTTAGTCGGAAGGATAAAAGAATACCAGCCATTAATAAAGTGTTGAACAGGGCAGAGAATGCAATGTTTTGAAATCCCTGTACCCTTATCTTTAGACCATGAAAATCGGTGAGATAGTCTCCTTCCTGGAATCGCTGGCGCACCCTTCGCTGCAGGAGCACTATGACAATGCCGGATTGCTGACGGGAGACACTGGCTGGGAATGTAAGGGGGTCATTTGCTCTCTGGACGCTACTGAGGCCGTGGTAAATGAAGCTATCGGGAAGAAATCCAATCTTATAGTAGCGCATCATCCCATCATTTTTGGCGGCTTAAAGAAAATAACCGGAAAGAACTATGTTGAAAAAGCCGTGATCACCGCGATAAAGAACGACATTGCCATTTATGCCATCCACACCAACCTGGATAATGTTATTGACGGGGTAAACGGCCGGATTGCGCAATTACTTGGATTGAAAAATCTGTCTGTTCTTTCACCCAGGCAGGATACCCTGAAAAAGATTTTTACGTTTGTGCCGGAAGACAAAGCTGAGTCAGTACGAAATGCGATCTTTTCCGCTGGTGGTGGTTATATCGGCAATTACAGCGAATGTAGCTTTAATGCCGCTGGGGAAGGGACTTTCAAGGCAGAACAGGGCACGAACCCTTATGTTGGAGAGATTGGAAAGCGACATACGGAAAGCGAGCTGAAGATCGAAGTAATATTGCCGGCCTGGCTGGAAAACAGGGTGATCTCGGCCATGAAACAGGCCCATCCCTACGAGGAAGTAGCTTATGACGTGGTAGCGCTTTCCAATGTCAACCAACGGGTAGGGTCGGGTGTTATAGGAGAGCTGCCTAAACCCGTGAGCGAGGAAGCTTTTTTAGTTTTGCTCAGGGAGAAGTTCCGTCTCAAGCTGGTCCGGCATACAGCTCTTTCAGGCCGGCAGGTCAATAAGGTGGCTTTGTGTGGAGGCGCCGGCAGCTTCCTGACTACCAAAGCCTTAATGAGTGGTGCCGATGCATATGTGACGGCGGATATGAAGTACCATGAGTTTTTTGATGCCAACGACAGGATGCTGATCGCGGACATTGGGCACTACGAAAGCGAGCAGTTCACTATCAACCTGCTACAGGAGCTTTTAGAGCAAAAATTCACTACCTTTGCCGTCCTTAAAACAGAAGTGGAAACAAACCCGGTGAGATATTTTTTGTGAGAGTTGATGGTGAGTGATGAGTGGTCAGTGGTGAGTTGTGAATACAGGCTGCGAAAATTAAAATTCAAACTATAAATCATAATGGCAAACGTTAAAGAATTTTCAGTAGAAGAAAAATTAAGTTCTTTGGTTACCCTTCAGAAAATCGAAAGCAAACTGGATGAGATCCATATTCTGAAAGGAGAACTGCCAATGGAAGTAGCCGACCTGGAAGATGAGATCACCGGTCTGAAAGCTAGACAGACAAGGATCGAGGAAGAGATAAATGGCGTAACTGAATTCATTGGGCAAAGAAATGAAGCGATCAAGGAAGCACAGGCACTTATCAAGAAGTACGAGAAACAAAGTACCAACGTAAAGAATAACCGCGAGTTTGAAGCGATCAACAAAGAAATGGAAATGCAGCAGCTGGAAGTAAAGCTGGCGGAAAAACACATTAAGGATGCTACCGAAGAGATAGCCGAAAAAGCGGTGGTACTCGAAAAAGCCAAGAAGAATATTGCTACAAAGGAATCGGTGCTGAACACCAAAAAATCGGAACTGGAAAAGATCATCGCAGCGAACGAGAAGGAAGAAAAACATTTTAATAAACTGGCTTCGGAAGCAAAATCACATGTCGATAACCGCTTACTGGCGAGTTATGAAAAGATCCGGAAAAGCTATCGCAACGGTTTGGCAGTGGTAGCTGTGGAAAGAGATGCCTGCGGCGGATGTTTTAACGCCATTCCTCCTCAAAAACAAAGCGAGATCAAGCAGCATAAAAAAGTAATGGTGTGTGAGAACTGCGGACGTATACTCGTGGATGAAGAATTGGCCAATGCAGTCGAAGTGAAATAAACCAGCATAACTTATTTTTCTTTTTTATTTTCTCCCGCCACCGGCGGGAGTTTTTTTATCTTCGAACCATGCTGCAGACATTGCATATAGAGAACTATGCTATCATCGATAGCCTGCAAATTGATTTCTCGGAAAAGCTGAATGTCATAACAGGTGAGACCGGGGCGGGTAAATCCATTATCGTTGGGGCATTGGGATTGATACTGGGTGAAAGGGCGGACTCAACCGTGTTGGTCCAGAAAGAAAAAAAATGCATTGTAGAAGGAATTTTTAATGCCAGTAAACGAAAAGCAGTAAAGGAATTTTTGAAAGAGAATAACCTCGATGCAGATGATGAACTGGTGCTACGAAGGGAGATCGGGACCAACGGGAAGTCCAGGGCTTTTGTGAATGATACCCCGGTAAATCTTGGTCAGCTTCAACAGTTAACAGCCATGCTCGTTGACCTCCACCAACAATTCGATACGCTTGAAATTGGCGAAACGGATTTTCAACGGGAAGTGCTGGATGCACTCGCCGGGCAGGGGGAAATATTGGCGAAGTACCAGGATGTATTTTACCAATGGCGACGAGTAAAAAAGGAGTGGGGAGAATTAAAAGAGCAAAAACTGCAATTTGACAAAGAGGCGGATTATAACCAGTTCCAATTTAATGAGCTCGAGGACGCCGGTTTTAAGGAAAATGAATTGGAAGAGATCGATGTAGAATTAAAGATGCTCAGCCATGCAGAAGCGATCAAAAGTGCATTGACCCGGGTTTATTTTGAATTGCAGGAAAGTGAAACCCCGCTCGTGCAACAAATAAAGAGCTTGCAGAATCAATTGCAGGCCTATTCATCCTATCATAGCGAACTGGCATCGGTGATAGAAAGATTACATTCTTCTCAGGTTGAATTGCAGGATATCGCTGATGAGCTGGACCGTATCGGCAGCCATGTAAATTATGATCCCGGAAAAATAGAACACCTGAACGATCGTCTCTCGACAGGGTATAAATTGATGAAGAAACACGGCGTCCAAACGACAAATGATCTGTTGAAGATTCAGGCGCAATTGAAGGAGAAGCTGCAGGCCGTTTTGAACATAGACGCGCAGATAAATGAAAAAGAAAAACAATCTGCGAAACTGTATGAAGAGGCGCAGGGTATGGCAGTACGGATTTCAGAAGCAAGAAAAAAGCAGGTAAAACCGCTGGAAGAAAAAGTCAACAAACTATTGGTGCAGGTAGGAATGCCCAATGCGCGATTGCGGGTATCAGTTGAAACCGCTCCCGCTCTTTCTCCTTATGGCATGGATACCGTCGAATTTTTGTTTGATGCCAACCAGGCAGGTAAGGGCAACCATTTTCAGCCGGTAGGTAAAGTTGCCAGCGGTGGCGAACTATCCCGGTTGATGTTGTGTATAAAATCACTGGTGGCGCAATCAATCGATCTTCCGACACTGATCTTTGATGAGATCGATACCGGTATTTCAGGCGAGGCCGCCCGGCAGGTAGGTATTATCATGAAAGGGCTTGCTGGCAGAAGACAGGTGATCTGCATCACACACCAACCTCAAATAGCGGGCAAAGGCGATGCTCATTTCTTTGTATATAAAGACATCGTGAAAGACAAGGTGAAAACAAATATCCGGCAATTGTCAACAGAAGAACGAATAACGACGATTGCGAAAATGCTCAGCGGCGAGAAACCAACAGCAGCTGCGATCGAAAATGCCAGGGAAATGGTTAGCAATTAGTACCGACAATCAATTTGAAATGCCTGCGAAGTTCAAAAGTATCGTCGTTCTTATTATCATTCTTGTTTCAATTATTCCCATTTATTGGCTCAACGTATACCTTCAAAGAAAAATAAAACCAAGACAATCTTTTGGAAGGTTATTTTCTTACCTGCTGCTCTCCCTGCTATTAATATTTGCCTATACTTTTTTGATCGTAACGGTCATCGGGAAGCTGTTCGCTCATGCATAACCAATAACTTCTTAATTTTGCCGCCACTAAATCACTTGCTATGTCAAATAACTTATTGAAAGGAAAGAAAGGGATCATTTTTGGAGCGTTGGATGAAAAATCCATAGCCTGGAAAACTGCACTGAAATGCTACGAAGAAGGAGCCCAACTGGTATTGACCAATGCGCCTGTCGCCTTGCGGATGGGTGAAATAAATAAGCTGGCTGCCGCGTGCGGCAATGCTCCTGTCATCGGGGCGGATGTAACAAGCATGGACGACCTGAAAAACCTTTTTGAAAAATCAATAGAGCATTTTGGAGGCAAAATTGACTTCGTGCTCCACTCGATCGGCATGAGCCTGAATGTTCGCAAGAACAAGCATTATACGGAGATGAATTATGAGTGGAATCAAAAAACGCTGGACATATCCGCGATGAGTTTGCACAAAGTGTTGCGTACAGCCTGGGATATGGACGCCCTGAACGAATCGGCAAGTGTGGTCGCATTAACCTATATCGCCGCGCAACGGGTATTCCCGGATTATAACGAAATGGCAGATGCGAAATCACTGCTGGAAAGCGTGACGCGAATGTTCGGATATTACTACGGGATCAAGAAAAAAGTAAGAGTGAATACAATTTCCCAGTCCCCGACACGTACCACGGCAGGGAGCGGAGTGAAAGGATTTGATGGTTTTATCAGTTATGCAGAAAAAATGAGTCCCCTGGGTAATGCATCTGGTGAAGACTGCGCCAATTATTGCGTCGTAATGTTCAGCGATCTCACAAAGATGGTTACCATGCAAAATCTCTTTCATGATGGCGGCTTTAGTTTTACGGGAGTGACACAGGCCGTGATTGAACAAATGGAGAAGTAAATTTCGAAGCAAGATTTTCGAATTTCGTCCCGATAGACATCGGGATTCAGCATTCGGATTTATTCAGGGTGATATATTCGTTCAGCATTCTTTAGTACTTCCTGTTTGTCCAAAGTCATATGCTTGGTCTGCTGGTTCTGAAATAAGACCATCTGGTCCTTGTAATGTGGTGAAGCGGGGTTAGAGGAAGCGCCAAAAGTATTGACGGATTCAATGACTGGCAGGCCGTTCCTGGGGTAACGGACAAAACAGATATAAGCATCCCCGGAAACGACTTTTCTCAAACCATTTTTATAAGGTTCAGTATATGCGGAGGTAAGTACATCCGGTATGCCCCAGGCTGGTCTTGCATCATCGCCTCTGACCAGTTTCTGAATATCACCCAGGGTGAGCCTGGTCTTACCAAAGTACTTCATCATGTAATCATACACGTATTGATAAGCCTCTATCGATTCGGCCCGGGTCAATTGCCGGGATGGGCCGGCTCCCAATTTCCCTGCAACATGGTCATAGACCAATATAAAAATGGCAGCGCCCTTGCTATTGACAACGGCTTTCCGGTCCCATTGCTGGAAGGTAACGATCACTTCCTTTAAAGCCGGGTAATCATTTGCATTTAACGCCAGCATCGTATCAATTCCGTAAGGATATTGTAATTGCTGCGGCAACTGCTGATCGAATTTGATACGTCTTACCGTTGCATAGTCTATTTTGCCGAGACCCTGCATCAGTTCAGTAACGCGCTGGCTGCGGTTATTATGGTATCGCTCAAACCCATCGTTTGGATCAAACTGTTTTCCGTCCAGGTTATCGTTTGTGGACGTAGCGAGAAAAGGGGAGTGGTTTGTGTTAAATAAATAACCTGAGGGCGGGTTGATGTATTGCGGGAGTTCTTTTTCAGACTTGAACTCTGTCCACAAGGTAGCCGATGTATTCCCGGGTAATGTACTTCGCCAGTTATACTGTGGATTTGGATTGCGTCGAGGCAACTTTGCATTGCTGATATAAAAAATGGTATCGTTCCTGTCTGCATACATGATATTGAACATCGGCAATGCATTCATACTTAGTGCCCGGTAAAACTCGGTAAAGTTCCTGGCCTTATTCATGCGGTACCATTCTTCCATCACTCGTATATCCAAGGTTGCAGGCAGCCGTATTGAAAAAACACCCCTGGCTGTTTTTACCGTTGCCCCGTATTTACTCCAGTACACTTTTTTACTGACGGTAACCGGCAGGCCCTTTACTTTAAGTTTTGCTTTTTTTTCTTCGAGATTTACCCATTGCCCGTCGAATTGATACTGGTTATTGTTTTGAGGATTCATTTGCAACTGGTAGACATCTATTTTGTCCGGGTAGTTGACTGTGTGAGCCCAGCCCAGGTTTTCATTGGTACCATGAAGAATAACACATCCCCCGGCAAGCAAACCGCCCAGCATGTTCCAACCCTGGTCGCTTTGCAGGTGAGCTTCATAAAATGCAGTTGGCCCTTCTATCGGTTGATGTGCATTGATCACGAGAAAGGCTTCGCCGGTTGTTGTCCTTGATGGGTGAAATGCAAATGCATTGGATCCCTGCGAAGAAAACCCGGGAATGGTCGCAACCCTACCACCCAATATTTGCGGCAACATATAATCCACGCCACAAAATATAGCGACAGAAAAAATAACCGCGGTCATGTAGTCCTTTTCATCAAAGGGGAAAGCTTTCTTGTATTTTATTTGATGCGGGTGTGCTTTTGCATAAGCATTCAAACCGGCGACATATCCTTTTACCAACTCGATAAAATCGGGGCTGAGCGTGTTCCATTGTTCGTCGACAAGTTGCCGGCAACGTAATAGATTCACCACGTAATCAGCTTCTGCTCCTTTTTTACCTATGGCGGTTCCTAATTCTGCTTTACCGGACAGTACTACCAGTTGAAGTGTCGTGAAATCGTCTTCCGCATGAGCCCATGCAAGGCCATAAGCTGTTTCAGGGTCCGTGGGAGCAAAAATATGGGGTACGCCAAAGCTGTCTCTTGCAATCGTGATATTCGCGGGGTTGATTTGCGCGATGGCATGAATATTAAAGAGAAAAAAAACAGGGAACCATTTTTTCATACTGAAAAGTAAACAAAAGAAGAATCGCTGTGCTTACAAAGTTGCCAGCTTTTCAACAGGCTGCCTGATCGTTATTACGATGTTTGTCCCTTTTCCCGGTTCAGACAGGATATCCATCCGTCCACCCAGCATAGTCGCTCTTTCTCTCATACCCAGCAGACCCAGCGTTTTTTTGCTGGTAGAAGAAGTGTCAAATCCTTTACCATTGTCGGCGATTGACAGTATGATCTCATCATTGACAATTCCGAGACTAACATCTACGTGAGTGGCATTGGAATGACGGGCTACATTCGTCATCGATTCCTGGTAAATTCGGAATAAGCCTGTTGCTATTATTGATGATGTAGTAAGATCGTGCACAAGCGGTTTGAAATTAACTTTAATATTATGCCTCTTTTCAAATTCCTTACTATTCCACTCCAGCGCTGGTATCAGGCCGAGATCATCCAGGATACTGGGACGAAGTTCACTGGCCAGTTTTCTGACGAATTTTACAGCCTCATCCACCATCAATATCATGTACTCCAGTTTTTCTTTCACAAGGGGATCTGCATTATCGGCCAGTTTTTTCCTGAGCAGGGATACATCCATTTTAAAACCGGTAAGCAATTGCCCCAGCTCATCATGCATTTCCCGGGCAATATGAATGCGTTCATCTTCTCTTACATTTTGCAGGTAGGCGGACAAGCCGCGAAGCTGTTCATTCATGTCTGCGGCCTCGACTATTTTCTGTTCCAATCCTTCTTTTGCCCGGCTAACCTGTTCCGTCATTGCATTGAATGAGCGGGCCAGCCTGCCTAATTCGTCCTTGCGGTCAACGGGGACTTTGACGGAATAATTACCTGCTTCGATCTGGGATGTTGCAGCCGTCAGCCTCTTTAGCGGCCTGCTGATGCTACGGCTCATCAGCCAGGCGAGGAAGATGCCGACTACGATAAGAATGCTGCCGATTATAATTATCTGTTGCAGAAAATGACCGGCTGTTGCGAGCACAGATTCTTCGGGAAACTCAACGGATACCAACCAGGGAGTATTTGCAATCGGTTTGACCATCGCAAAGACCTGCTTGCCCTCCTTATTTTTATACTGTTGTAGTTCGCGGAAATTGCCTGGATTTATTTGAGGATAATTAACAGGCCGGGACAGATCTGTCCAAAGGGTTCCGTTATTATTGCCAATATAAAACCGGGACTTTGCACCCATGAGCAGTGTGATTTGTTCAACTACTCTTTTGGAAGTTGCTACTTTTTGCCATCTTACCAGGTACCCAATTGTTTCCTGGCTGTCCGTGACCGGTACAACTATGGAATAAAACATCGCTCCATTCAATAAATAAAATTTTCCAATACCTGAAGGATCGTGTCTCACTGAAACGAGCAATAGGGACTCGAGGTTGAAAAGATATAGAGCAGAATCC
>DASSFT010000531.1:0-2852 GCA_035694045.1 Chitinophagaceae bacterium | reverse complement strand
GTGGGTTTATATATCCCCGGGGGAACCGCGCCGCTCTTTTCGACAGTATTAATGTTGGGTATTCCTGCAAAGATCGCAGGCTGCAGGGAGACTATTTTGACCTCTCCACCCATGAAACAAAAGAACGCGATACACCAGGCCGTTTTATACGCTGCGCAGCTGGTGGGCGTGACCCGTATTTTTAAAATCGGAGGTGTACAGGCAATAGCGGCAATGGCATATGGTACAGCGACAGTTCCAAAAGTGTATAAGATATTTGGCCCCGGCAATCAATATGTAAATTGTGCCAAACAATTGGTGCAAATGGATGGATTGGCGATCGATATGCCGGCTGGTCCAAGCGAGGTTTGTGTAATGGCCGATGATTCCTGCAATCCTTCCTTTGTAGCCGCGGACCTGTTGTCCCAGGCTGAACATGGATCTGATAGCCAGGTACTGTTAGTTTGTACAGCGAAGGACATTGTTGAAAAAGTGCTGCTCGAGATTGAAAAACAGGTAAAGGATTTGCCACGCAGGGATATGATCGCTGAAGCCCTAAAAAACAGCAGCGCCATTATTTTGCAGGATAACAGTGAAATGATTGAACTGGTCAATGAATACGCACCCGAACATTTGATCATAGCAACCCGGGATGCCAACGAGACAGCTGGTAAGATCATCAATGCGGGTTCAGTATTTATTGGCAATTATTCTCCTGAGAGTGCAGGAGATTATGCCAGCGGAACCAATCACACGCTGCCTACGAACGGGTTTGCTAGAAGCTATAGTGGGGTAAGTGTAGACAGCTTTGTAAAAAAGATCACGTACCAGGAAATAACAAAAGAAGGTTTGCAAGGGATTGGCGAAACCGTAGAACAGATGGCCGCCGCCGAAGGATTGGATGCCCATAAAAATGCGATAAGTATCCGGTTAAAATAATAAGCTAAATCACAGATATGAGTTTCGCCCTGGATAAATTGGTCCGTGAAAATATAAAGGCTCTTAAGCCCTATTCATCTGCAAGAGACGAATTCAGCGGTGAGGCCAAGATCTTTCTTGACGCCAATGAAAATTCCCTGGGGTCTCCTTTGACGAAATGGTATAACCGTTACCCGGATCCTCATCAGAAAGAACTGAAAAAAGCTATCAGCAGGGTAAAAGCGATCGCCCCGGAATACATTTTTCTCGGGAATGGAAGCGATGAGTGCATTGATCTGCTGTACCGCATCTTTTGCGAACCCAGGAAAGACAATGTGATCATCTGTCCACCCACTTATGGCATGTACAAGGTGAGCGCCAATATCAATGACGTAGAAGTAAGAGAAGCCCCGCTGACGGATAATTTCCAGCTAAATCTCGCACATATCGAGCAACTTGTAGACAACAATACCAAACTCATCTGGATCTGCTCACCCAATAATCCCACGGGCAACTCGATGAACCGGGCAGACATGGAGATGATACTTAATAATTTTAATGGTATCGTAGCAGTTGACGAAGCGTATATAAATTTTTCGAAGAATAAATCCCTTTTGCAGGAATTGGCTGACTATCCCAATCTCGTTGTTCTGCAAACCTTCAGCAAGGCATGGGGAATGGCAGCTCTCAGGTTGGGGATGGCTTTTGCTTCACAGGCAATTATTGGCTTGCTTGACAAAGTAAAACCTCCTTATAACATCAACGAAGCTACCCAGGAACTGGTGAAAAATGCGTCTTATGAAATAACCCAGGTAAACGACATGATCAGGGAACTGGTTGGCATGCGCGATGCGCTGGCCCGTGTATTGGTCACGATACCTATTGTAGAAAAAGTTTATCCCTCGGATGCCAATTTTCTCCTGGTTAAAATGAACGACGCGGAAAAAATATATGAACATCTTTTGACCCGGGGAATCGTTGTTCGCGACAGGAGCCGTGTTCAATTCTGCGAAGGTTGTTTACGGATCACCGTTGGAAATGAAGATGAGATAACTATACTGGTGCACACATTAAAAGAATATGCAAAAAAGGTCAAATGAAAAGGATATTGTTTATTGACAGGGATGGAACGCTCATAAAAGAAGCGCCACCAACTTACCAGGTTGATTCATGGGATAAACTGGAGTTTTATCCCGAGGCCTTCTATTATATGAAAAAAATTACCGAGGATCTTGATTATGTACTGGTCATGGTTACTAACCAGGACGGGCTCGGTACCGATGCTTTCCCGGAAGAAAATTTTTGGCCCATTCACCGTCACATCATTAAGAGTTTTGAAAACGAGGGTGTGAGTTTCGATGCCACTTATATCGACCGGAGCTTTGCTCATGAAAACTCACCTAACCGAAAACCCGGAATAGGAATGCTGGGAGAATACATAAATAATCCTGCTTATGATCTTGCGCATTCGTTCGTGATCGGCGACAGGATCACAGATGTGCAACTGGCAAAGAACCTCGGCTGTAAGGCTATCTGGTTGAACAACGATCCGGCTCTGGGTGCAGGAGAAATAAAGAACAATACGATTGAACTCAAAGAAGTCGTAGCTATCGAGACTCATAGCTGGCAAAAGATCTATGAGTTTCTGAAATCAGGGTTACGTAAAGTGTTGCATGAACGAAACACCAGCGAGACTAAAATAAAGATCGAACTCAATGTCGACGGGAACGGCCAGGCGGATATAAAAACCGGCCTCGGCTTTTTTGATCATATGCTTGAGCAAATTGCAAGACACGGCAAATTGGACCTTTCAATTTCCGCTAGCGGCGACCTGCACATCGACGAGCATCATACCATTGAAGATACTGGTATAGCGATGGGTGAGGCGTTTGCCAAAGCACTGGCTGATAAAAAAGGAATGGAGAGATATGGTTTTGCCCTGCCTATGGATGAAG
>DASSFT010000530.1:0-8536 GCA_035694045.1 Chitinophagaceae bacterium | reverse complement strand
TCGCTCCATACCAGTTTCCATCCTGGCTTTGTTGACTGTGCACAGCACACAAAAGCCGATAGACTGAATACTACTGCTGATATGATCTTCATCAATTCTAAATTTTCCTTTTACCGTATCAATACGCTAGTTCCCTTGAGCTGAATACGCCTGTGTGATGCATCCAAATAGTTCAGTGTCCATACATACACCCCGCTATCCATTTTAATTCCGCCGTTTGTTCCATTCCATTTCCGGGTCCAGTCCTTTGTTTCAAATAAAACCTGGCCATGGCGATTATAAATCCTAAACACGAGATCGGTTGCCTTGTATGCATTCAAAGGGCCCAGCTCATCATTCAATCCATCTCCATTGGGTGTAAAAGCCGTGGGCACGGCGATATAACAGTTATCTTCCACTTTTACCACCTGGTAAGCTGTGTCCACACAATCGGCAGTATCCCTGACAGCGAGGTGAACGATATAGAATTCCTGGCTGGGAGGAATAGTATAATATTGTATAGCCGGCTTGATCGTTGTATCGGATACCCCGTTACCAAAATCCCATTCGCGATGCGCGATTATTCCCATACTGGCATCTTTGAATGAAGCGGAGTCATACATACGGCAAAGATGTTCCGTCCCTGATATGATCGCTTTCACTGCCACCTTGTTCAATATCCTTACCTCTACTTTTGCGGTGTCGCTGCATCCGCGCGAATCGGTGACCTTCACAGTATATTCTGTTGTCACATCCGGTTTGGATATGGGGCTGCTCACATTTGTTGCAGATAAGCCCGTTGAGGGCGTCCATTCGTATGTTGACCCTACACTGGCATGAAGCCTTACATTGTTACCCTTACAAATACTGGTATCGGGTCCTGCGTGAACATCAATACCGACTACTGTTGCATAAGTACTATCTTTTTTTACGCAACCACCGCGGCTGAAAACATCCACATAATACCAGCCGCTGTCTGCTAACGCTGAAAAAAAGATATGCGGGGTCGCTATGTTATCATGAAAGCCATTCGGACCCGTCCAGTTGTAGGAAGCCGCACCCGAGCCTTCAAATTTGAGGTCCTGTCCTGAACATACCGGAGAATTATTCGTAATGGTATAATTTCTAGGCACGTCATCTACCTCGAGTTTCAAAATATTCGAGGCTACGCGACAATTCGGATTACTGATAGTGGCAGCTTCTCCACCGGTAAGCCTGAATAAGAAAGTATCGGGAACAGAGAACACGCTTGAATAAGTAAACGTCGTCGCTCCCGGTATATCTATCCATGTTCTTCCATTGTCCGTGCTTTGCTGCCACTGAAGCGCCGTATTGGTATAATAATCTTCAATGGTGCCCGTCATGGAAACAATGGAGTTATGTTGATAACACACTGCTTTGACTATAGTAGTAGGAAGATCGCTGTCAAAACTGATGTTTGCATCAGGGCCTAATGGCCTGATCTGGATATCATCAATTGCAAAATCCTCGGCACATTCGCAAATATGTCTTAGCAAAGTGATCTTAAGGACCATCTTGTTTATAGGAGTGGTGGCTGTGAAGTCGACAGAGAATTCCGAAAACTTATACCCCATTAATGGTGGTGCGGCATAGGAAGAAAAGGGATGCGTGGTATCAATAGCTATCACGTTTCCAAAGCCATCTTCCAGTCGCATTTCAAAGAAGGGATAGTCCGGTCCGTTGGGACAGTTCACTGGTGCATCTATCAGGTCCAGGTTGATATACGCTGCTGAGAAACGGTATTTGCCCCCGGGGCACAGGGTTTGATTTACCGTATCAACATACACCACCCGGTTATTGGCATTGGAACTTACATTGACCATCATCATCATGCCATATTCCACAAATACATTATTGTCGTGGCTGAGACCTATCCATTCGTTGTTAAAACAATTGGCCACCGGCACTCTCCTTACTATAGTGTAGCTCTCAGGAAGAGGACAGACGGAGTTGCTAAAAGAAAAATAGGTCTTCCCCGCGGGTAGAGGCGTACCAATGGTAGAAGCATCGGAATTACCTACCCCAAAATCCTGTTTAAACACTGGTGGACCAAATCCGTTTTGTGCCATACTCACCATCCGGCTGATGATAAAAATGAATAATAAAAGACAATATTTACTAAATCCGTTCTTCATTATTTCCACAAGGGCCCTTCCATAGGACTGTATCCACGTTTATAAATACGATGCTGAAAAACCAAGTGACAGCATGCCCGCTTTTACTTCCGGGCAACTGGTAAACAAATTCCATAATAACCCACTCCGGTAATTCTCTATCATTACGATGATCGGTCCCTGGTCAATTGCCAGGTAGGAGCCGGCAAACCAGGTGTCTTTTAAAGAAAAAGCATCCCTGAATCCATAGTCGCTCCAGAGCTTATCGCCCAACACATAATAAAAGAACTTCAGCGCCTTCATTGATTCAGCCGGTGTGTAAGGAAATGATGATAAGGCCGCCGTGGGAGCAATCACTCCAACATCATTGGTGGGCGAGCTGGCCGTGTAGCCATTTGGAATATCACTGGCCGTTAATCCCCAAACCGAATCACTGTAACCAAACTGGTTAGCAGGATTGCTCTTGCAATAATTATAGTTTATCAAAGTATGATTAAGGGTCTGCATTTGATAGTTGGCGTAAGCATCCGTTAAACCAGCTGGCTTAATGCCCAGGAAAGAATAGTGTTCAAAAAAAAGTGGCCCGCCCAAATTAGGTCCCAGGGGTAATTGATAGCCATAATATGTACTTCCATTGGCCATTGCGCCATTTCGTGCAAAGCCGCTATCATAAACAGGCTTGTTGATCCCATGCGTAGTAGAGGAAGCTGCAAGCACATATGTGATCAGGCATTCATTCCAGCCCTGCACGGGAACATTCACCGCAAACCCAACGCTGGGACTCCAGTTCCAATACAATACCTTTTTACCGTTTTGCCTGAACCAATCCCATTGCACTTCATTCCATAAAGTATTAATATCATTTCTAAGTGCAAGTTCAGCCGGATCGGCACTATTGAAATATTGCCTCGCAGTCAGCAAACCCATCATCAAATAAGAAGTCTCAACAAGATCAGCACCGTTGTCGTTGGCAGAAAAAGGAACTACTGCGCCACTGGTTCCATTCATCCAGTGAGAAAATGCGCCGTGAAAGCGCGAAGCTGTATTTTTTAGAAATCCTACGATCTTCTGCATTCTGGCAAGTCCTTCCGCCCTTGTAATAAAATTCCTGTTGACAGCAACAGGTATCGCCATGATACCGAAACCGGAGCCCCCGCTTGTCACCACACTATTATCGCCATTGCTTCGTTCCCTTGCTAATCCACTGACAGGATGCCCGAAATCCCAGAAATACTTAAACGTTTGTTGTTGTACTAAATCGAGCAGCGCATTATCGGATATCGCTGGAAACTTCCTTGAAGAATCGATGGAGGTAACCAATGAAATATCTACCGCCGATAGAAGCTTTCCACCATTGGTTGACCGGAGATCAGTGGCGACCATCACCCGGTATTTTGAAAGAAAATTCAATGAAGAAGAAGGTTGCAAGACAATTATACTATCTGCATTTTCGTAAGAAACATTATAAGCAACCGCCGTTCCGGCATTATCTTTTAATGCAAGATTAGCCGCAACCGTATTTTTATTTATCGCCGTTTCAAATTTCAATTTTATCACCGGCGACCGGTTCACATTATAAGTTGTCGCCTGCGACGAAATATTATTCACCGACCACGAAGTAATAATAAAATTTACTGGAGTAGGCCCAGGTGGTGCGGGGCAACAATCCTTGTGACCATTGCATCCGGCAAATAACATACAAATCACTATCAATCCACCTGCTACTCTCATGTTGATACTTTAAAATATCAATGTATTAATAGAATGCGGTAGAGCCATGACCTCCGCAGCCCTGCCATTTATCCATAGATAATAAGGGAATCTCAATCCTCCCTGGTTCATCACTACAACAACTGTTTTCCCATCTGCATTTTTAAAGCCTGTTACCAATAGCTGGCTCCGGCTTGCCGCGCAATTGATCCTTTTGGCTCCCGGTGTAATGAATTTTGAAAAATGCCCGATATAATAGTAGGCATTGGTGTATATCAACTGCCCCGTTTTAGTATCACCATGAACGGGTGCAAAACAAAAATTCTGAACATGATTAGGTCCGCCCGTCTCATCCAACACGATATTCCAGTCCGTAAAACCAACCATCCCATTGTTGAAATCATTGATCATCGACTTGCCATATTTTTCTCCCAGTGCCCAGGCGCTATACCGGGTAACGTTGAAATTTTCGGCGCAGCCTTCTGTAAAAAGCAAATTTTTATCGGGAAAAGCTTCATGTACTTTCTTCAGGTTTTCATACATCTGGTCGCCACCACTCCAGCTTTCATACCAATGAAATCCAATCCCCCAGGCATATTTGGCTGCATCCGGATCACTGAAATAAGTTTTGGCTCTCTGGAATATGAGATCGCGATTGTGGTCCCATACAATGATCTTTTTATCGGCCAATCCTTCTTTAGCCATTGTAGGTCCTAAATGATTCTTCAGGAAATCTCGTTCATCTTCGGCTGTGTAAATGCAGCTTTCCCAGCGTTGGGTAGCCATGGGTTCGTTTTGAATAGTAATACCCCATACCGGCACACCTTCTTTTTCATAAGCCTTGATGAATTTTGTATAATATAAAGCCCAGCTATCCGCATAATCGTTCTTCAACTTTCCACCATGCAACATGTCGTTATTATCTTTCATCCATGCTGGTGGGCTCCAGGGGCTGGCAAAGAGATCTAATTTTCCGCCTGCGGCATTCATCGCTTCTTTGATGAAGGGTATCTTGTATTTTTTGTCGTGCTCGATATTAAATGTCTTAAGGTCCTTGCTGCTATCACTCACATAGGTATACATATCACTGCTGAAATCACAGCTGTTGATATTCGTGCGGGCAATGGTATAGCCAATTCCATTTTGCTTATCGAAATAAGCTTTCAGCAATTCCTGTTGTTTGTCTTTAGGAAGTTTATAAAACGTTTCTGCCGACGCATCAGTCAGGGCTGCACCTACACCCAGGTAAGTCTGAAATGTTTTATCCGGGTCAACAAACACGCAGATCTGCGTTTCCATCGGCTGTTTCATTTCCTTGAAATTAACTGTGTCGGTCAATGTCAACCGGAAGTTGGTACTGTCTGCAGTGGTATAGACCACAACTGTTTTACCATCGGGATTGTAATTTCCCGCGGCTGTTGAGTTTTGGTTTTCGTTGTTGCCGGTGGTATTATCACCGGTACAGGCTGCAGCTAATATGGCGAGGGCAGCATAGGCTATTTTTTTCATTTACTGTTTATTTAAAAAGATTTTGGCTTCCTCCGGATATATTGCGATAAAATGTGATCGAAGCAATGAGGCCTTAGGCGTTTCCTGTCCCTGTAAAAAGACGGCAATAGATTTGGACGGTTGCGCCGGCATATGGCAATCGATACAGTTTTTTTGTAAGGTAGCAACCGAAGAATGGACCGGCGTTTTAAATTCTGCTGTTGCAGGGTCATGACAGGTCATACAACGTTGCGAAAGAAGTTCCAGTTGACCCCGTTCATTCTTATGTGTATCGTGACAGGTGTTGCAAGTGAGCGTTGTGCTCATCTTAAAACATTTGCTGGCTCTCAACAGTGCGTACTGGTTGCCATGAACATCTATATTCGCTCCATTCAATACAGCGCTACTCGAAGTATCTGTGATAAAGTAATCGGATAATGCCTGGCCGGCAGCAAATTGAAATGAAGGTTTTGTCTTTTGAATATTGCCGCTATGACAAAGAGCACAAACATCCAGTTGTTGTATCCTCGACAGTTTTGCCGGGTTCACAATGTATTTGGCTGTTTTTTCTTCCGGGTGTTGCTCCTGGTATTCCACGTGCCTGGCTGCAGGGCCATGACATTTCTGGCAGTCCACACCCAAAATAATTTTACTGCGATCGAACTCAACCGGCTCCAATGGAGTACCGGAGATCCCTTGTGCATAAGTTGCATGGCATTCCAGGCAGCGAGAGGTCACAGGCCGGTCAATTAATACTCTGTCATGAGGAAAACCGGGACTGTTGGACCATTGGCTGGCAGCAGTAAAATAAGTGATAGGTAATTGATAAAGCCGGTTGCCCCGCCAGGTCAGGTACGATTGACCCATGACTCCTGAACCAATGACTATATCGAACTTCATCGCTTTCTTTTCTTCTCCTTTGAAATATACTACCTGGTAAAGGCCGCTGTCTCTTTTTTCCATGGACAGCAAAATAGAAGGGGTATATGAGTAAGTATTCTTTCCCTTTTTAAAACTTCCCATTATGTATTTCTCCGTAGCCGGGGTAGCAGTCAGGTAGTGAGCAGTATGGACGTAATTATCGTAGATGTCTTTATGGCAAGAGATACATTTGTCTGAACCAGTGTAATCTGCAAATACGGGTGCGGGAGCGAGAGCGGGTGCATCAGCTTCTGTAGCTGGTTTCTTTGCATGATCCATACACCTGCAAAGACCAACAGTTGTTGCTATGAAACTAAATAAAATCAAAACAGAACGCCGGTATTTTATTCTGATTGTCATTACCACTTATGGTTGAACGCTTCACCACACATAGGTTGCAACGGCGCCACCTGCCAGGTTTGCAATTGCAATCTTTCCTTTGTATTTGATATTGAAACTGGCCGGGTTTGCCCCATCATTGACTGCGATCATTACTTTTTTCCCATCAGGCGTCTTAAATGTCGCGTTGAAAATGGTGCCTGCATTGGTACTTTCTATGCGTACGGATCCTGGAGGAACAAACTTAGCCGCATGAGCTATGATATAGTAAGATACATTCCTGTTAATAGCTCCATCGAGCGTAATGGCGCCTTTACACTCCGTACAACCGCCAGGTGTATGTGGATTATAGCCTCCATCACTGGCGAGGTTCCATTCCAACGCCACCCTGCTCCAGTTGCGCACTGAACCAATGATCACGTTCTTTACATGCCATCTCAGGTCACCATCAAAGCTTCCATTGGCACCTGTCCATTGCTCGGTGAAATAAAGTTGCTTGTCGGGATAAGCAGCATGAACGGTGGACAGGGCGCTGATATCGCCATTGTATAAATGGAAGGCTGAACCATTGACAAACTGTCTCGCGGCGGGATCGTTCAATACAGTTATGGGATAGTTAGGGTTATCGCAATTATGGTCCCAAATTATGATCTTGGTTGTGATAGTAGCAGCCTGGAATGCCGGCCCGAGATGATTCTTAATAAAATCAGCCTGTTGTACGGCAGACATAACCATACTTGGATTATTTCCGCCATGCTGTGGTTCATTCTGGGGAGTGATCGCATCAATGGTAATACCCTTTGCCTTCATGGCCTGGATATATTTTACAAAATACTGTGCGTAGACACTATAATATTGAGGCTGCAAGCTTCCACCGATTGAGCTGCCATTATCTTTCATCCATACCGGCGGGCTCCAGGGTGATCCCATTATTTTTATGTTGGGATTGATCTGTAAAATTTCTTTCAATACGGGGACCAGGTCAACTGTGTCTTTGGATAAACTAAAATTGCTTAACGTGATATCCGTTTGGCCGGTAGGCATGTCATCATAACTGAATACTGCCTGGCTAAGATCGGAGGCGCCGATACTGATGCGCAGGTAACTTACCCCGATTGAATTGTCGCTGTTTCCAAAAAGCTCCTGCAGCAAGGAGGATCTCTGCGAAGCAGTAAGCCGGTTGAGCAGGTAAGCGCTGCCACCTGTCAGGCTATAACCGAACCCATCAATCGACTGATACGCTATTGTGCTATCAACCTCTACCGTTGGGTTGGTGTTTGTCGAACTGGTAAATGAGAGGAAGTTCGTTTGCTTTTCCAGCAGGGATGTACGAGTACCGGTCGTTAGCCATACTGTAATATCATTTGTCGGCGGCGGGTTATTATTTCCCGGCGGTGGGTCTTTCTTTTTTGAACAGTCAGAATGTATCGATAAAAGCCCGCCCAACACGATCGCTGCCATCAATGTATTTTGCCTGGTCATATTAGTTGTTGTTTGTAGGTTTTAAAAAAATGAGGGGTTCGTTATTCCTGGCGATGATCAGCACCTTGTTCCCCCCAGCGTAGTTGATCCATTTTGCGTCCCTCGCCTGCCCGGAAGGAGAAGCAAGTTCTGAATTATATTGAAACTTCGAGCCTGTTTTATCATATGAGAAAAAACTTGGCTGCAAGGCGTCATAACGGCCCTCGAAGGGGACCACATTATAAAAATTACCAGCTGCCAGCCAGGTCTTTATGCCGGCATGATCAACAGAAGCAAAGCTAAAGATCGGGGCCAGCTGCAATTCACGGGGCAGGTCCACCCGTGTAAAATTCCCTTTCCCGTCATTGATAAAACAGGAAGAAGCCAATACCTCGGCTTTTAGCTCCTGGTAATCTTTAAACAGGTCGTAAAAAATATACTGCACGGTTTTGCCAGCTACCTCACTGTATTTTAGATAGTATTTTTTCAAAACCGGCATAGCC
>DASSFT010000529.1:0-3215 GCA_035694045.1 Chitinophagaceae bacterium | reverse complement strand
AAAAAGTTGCAAAAAAGAAATAAGTTGAGAGTATCTCAACCAAAGAAAACCCTCCGAATGGAGGGTTTTTCATTTATATCACGCGGCGGCGCGACGACGCAACGCGAGGACGGCTATAATAAGGTCGATGCATCCTGATTCCGCATGCGAAAACGTAGCGTCGCTGCGCCGTTGCGAGAAACTTTTTAAATTGCAGGTATGGACAACTCCGCCATTGCCGATAATTTCTCCCTTCTTTCCAAACTGATGGACATTCACGGCGAAAACTCGTTTAAGACAAAGACCTATTCGATTGCTGCTTTCAACATCGATAAGATGCCTGAACCGCTAAAAGACACCCCGCGTGAAAAACTTTTCACCATAAAAGGGATCGGCGACAGCGTGGGCAAGAAGGTAATCGAGATGCTGGATACCGGCGAATTGAAAGTATTAACCGAATACCTCCAAAAAACACCACCCGGCGTGGTTGAAATGCTAAATATAAAAGGCATCGGTCCCAAAAAGATAAATACGATCTGGAAAGAGATGGATATAGAATCCATCGGCGAACTATTATATGCCTGCAATGAAAACCGGTTGACCTTGTTTAAGGGGTTTGGTGGCAAAACACAGGCAAATGTGCAGGAAGCAATAGAATTCTATTTACAAAACCAGGGAAGCTTTTTATACGCGCAGATCGATGAAGTGTTTCCCCAGATTGACAATTACCTTAAAAAAATATTCTTACCATCCGATGTAAGGGTGACCGGGGCATTCCGGAGACAGGAGCCGATCATTGAAGAGCTGGAATATGTGGTCATGGAGAACAATCAATTGGTAAAGCCAAAATTTCAAACGGCTCAACCGCCGGAACTGCTGGAAGAAACTGCTACCAGCCTCCTGTATAAATTGAAAAATGGATTGAAGCTTCGTTTATATACGGGTGGGAAGAATCGTGCGGAAGAATTATTCAAAACAACCGGTTGCAAAGAATTTGTCGAAGCATTTTACAAAACCTGGCCGAACCTGAAGTATAAAGGCGATGAATCAGAAAACGACGAGATCGTTTTTGAAAAAGCCGGGATTGCTTTTGTACCACCCATGTTACGGGAGACGGCGGCAATTATCGACAGAGCAAAGAAAAAATCGCTCCCGGTACTCATCCAACCGGGCGATATCAAGTCAATCATTCACAGCCACAGCAACTGGAGCGACGGCGCTCCGACCATCGAAGAGATGGCAAAGGAGTGCATCAAGAGAGGCTATGAATACATGGTCATATCCGATCACTCCAAAGTAGCTGTGTATGCAATCGGGTTGTCAGAAGAAAGGATCCGTGAACAGCATCGTTACGTCGACGAGTTGAATGGCAAACTGAAACCTTTTAAAATATTCAAGAGCATCGAATGCGATATCCTGAATGACGGCAGCATGGACTATGCCGATAAGATACTGGCGACATTCGACCTGGTTATTGCTTCCGTGCATAGTAACCTGAAAATGCCGGAAGCAAAAGCAATGGCGCGTCTTATCAAAGCCATCGAAAATCCTTATACGACCATACTTGGTCATATGACCGGGCGCCTGTTATTGAGCCGCAACGGTTATCCGGTAGATCATAAAAAGATCATTGAGGCCTGTGCGGCCAATCATGTAGTAATTGAATTGAATGCCCATCCCCGCCGGCTTGACATGGATTGGAAATGGATCGACTATGCCCTGCAGAAAAAAGTCCTGATCTCCATCGATCCCGATGCACACTATCTCGAAGGTTTTGATGATGTAAAATATGGAACCCTGGCCGCTCAAAAGGGTGGATTGACAAAAGAAAATAATCTCAGCAGTTTTTCATTGAAACAATTTGAGGAGTTCTTAGCCAATAGAAAAAAACTCAAGAAAATATAAATCGTCATATGGCCCCGCAAAAAAAAGTTTCAAAGGCTTTACAAACCCCTGAAACTTTTTAAACTTCTTAAACCTGCCTATCGGCAGGCAGGCCTTTAAACCTCTTAAACGATTTAAACGTTTTAAACCTTTCAACTTACTTGGGCCATGAAGCAATGATAATCCCCGCAATGGCGCATCCAATGATATTGTAACCGCCATTGATCAAATGAAGACCGAACGGTCTTTTCTCATACAGGTAAGAAATGCTGACTGAAGTAGCCGCAAAACAGATCCCTGCGAGCAATCCTACTTTTAAACCTGTCATCCACCCGGCAATTCCGATCCTCGAAATCAGGATAGCCAATGCAACGCAAGCGACGCACATCAGGATAAAAGAAGAGACCATGATTTGTGCGACTCCTGTCCTGGCGTTCGGATCACTCATGTTAACCCCGGTGAGCTTGACCCAGGAATTGGCAAATAAAACTTTGGAGTACCATAGTGCTCCCAATGCGAAATAAGCAAGAGCTGCGACTAATACAGCTAACCAGTTGATGTTCGAAAAAATTGCGGTATCCATAACAGTTGGTTTTAATGAAGAAAAATTAAGCCATTTCCCCGTCAAATACAACGGTGAAATGGCTTTATCAACATTCGGGGCTGGGAATGTTTATAAACTCTTCAGCTTGATATTCCTGAAAGAAACCCGGTTACCATGGTCCTGCAGGCATATTTTTCCTTTTTGGTATGTGCCGAAGCCCGGCCACTCTTTGAACTTGCTTCCCGCTACCAGTTTTTTCCAGTTGTCATCCCAGAGAGTTGTTGATACTACATTTTCTCCATTGAGATAAAGATCGAGCTTCGCGTTCTGGACTTTTATTTCCGCCTGGTTCCATTCCCCAACTGGCTTTGCCGCTTTTACACTGGATGAGATCAGGTCATACAGGTCCCCTGCCTGGTGTTTGGGAATTTTTCCATCATCATGTCCTTCGTTGTCGACTACCTGCATTTCAGGTCCTGACTTGAAAGAGTAGTCGAACTTTGCGGTGTCTTCATGTACCAGGAATATAATACCACTGTTTCCTTTTGGTGAAATCTTCCATTCCAATTTTAAATCAAAATTCTCAAACTCCTGGTCCGTTGCTATATCACCTCCATTGGCTGTTTGCCAGTCTTTTTTTGAAGAAGTGTCAAGATAAAGAACTCCATCTTCAACTTTCCAGGCTGCACCTGCCGGCGCTCCACCGTATTTATGCCAGCCTTTTGTCGTTTGCCCATCAAATAACAATTGCCAGCCTTCTTTTTTTTCCTCGTCTGACAATGCATTATCAGAGGGAGGATTTCTTAAT
>DASSFT010000528.1:0-9882 GCA_035694045.1 Chitinophagaceae bacterium | reverse complement strand
TAATTCTGGCGGCTCGGGGCATAATTAGCCGGGTTGATCCGGAGACCGGCGATCTTTAATTCAGGCCTGGCCAATTCCTCAACAGAAGGATAGAGACTGAATTCACTGAACAGCATCCATTCGCCTTTGTCATCAATGCCGACATTGGGTGTTGGCTTTGCCAGCAGCATATCCGCAATATCTTTCGGAGGAGTTTTGTAAGAGCCATCGTCCTGGGCATGTACGGTAATGCGAACAAAAAAGAAGACAACGATGAAGGAAAAAAAGAGCCGGGTAGTCATATGGGAATTTTTTAGGTCGTTAAGGTATGAAACAATGTGTTTTCAAAAATGAGATTTGCCACGGATTCAAGGAAAAAAAATGCCGTCATCCGTGTATCCGTGGCAATTCTTCAATTCCGCGCACCATCGAATCACCGGATACACTAAATTTACTTTCTAAATTTTTTATATGACCTCAATACCTGTAAAGGCCATCATTGTTTTTACACTAATAGCTTGCGGCACCGTTTCGGAAAAAGATAAAACCACGGACAAACCAGCCGCGCCTGCGGGCGACATTCAACTTCCTGCGGGATTTAACTCCAGCAGCGTTATTGAGTCGCTTGGAAATAACCGGCACATTGCTGTCAACAGCAACGGAGATATTTATGTAAAGATGGAGCGGTTGAAAGACGGGAAAGGCATTTATGTATTGCGCGATGTAAAGAAGAACGGCCAGTACGAAGTGGTAAAAAGTTTTGGAAACTATGGGGGTACCGGCCTTGCTATAAAAAATGGTTATCTCTATGCTTCTTCCAATTCGGAAGTATACCGGTATAAACTGGTAAACAATGAGGTTGCCGACCCCGATCATCCTGAAAAGATCGTTACGGGTCTAATTGACAGGGGAGAGCATAACAGCAAATCAATTGCATTGGATAATGCCGGGAATATCTATGTCAATATCGGGGCTTATTCCAACGCCTGCCAGGTAGTGAACCGAACAGCAGGTTCACCGGGACAAGATCCATGCCCTATCCTGGAAAAAGCAGGAGGCATCTGGCAATTCAAGGCGGATAAACAAAATCAATCGTACCCCGAGGGAGTAAGGTACGCTACAGGTCTACGCAATGTTGTGGGGCTCGATTGGAACGGCCAGCAGAATCAATTATATGGTATGCAGCATGGCCGCGATCAGTTGAACACCATCAAGCCCGATCAATATAACAACGAAGAAAATGCCGAATTACCGGCTGAAGAATTTTTCCTGCTAAAAAAAGGAGCGGATTGCGGATGGCCTTATTGTTATTATGATCCTCAACAAAAAAAGAAAGTGCTGGGTCCGGAATATGGGGGAGATGGCAAGAAACAGGATCGTTGTGCAGGTAAAGAACAACCTATCTATGCATTTCCCGCGCACTGGGCGCCCAATGCTGTATTGTTTTATACCGGCAATATGTTCCCGGCAAAATATAAAAACGGTGCATTCATTGCATTTCACGGAAGCTGGAACAGGGCACCGATGCCACAAGCCGGTTTTTGTGTTGTGTTCGTTCCTTTCAAAAATGGAAAACCTTCCGGCAATTATGAACTGTTCGCAAGCGGATTTCCAGGTAAGGATGTGCTGAAAGGACCCAATGAAGCAAAGTATCGACCCTGTGGTCTCGCCCAGGGACCTGATGGATCACTGTACATTTCAGATGATACAAAGGGAAAGATTTGGAAGGTGACTTATAAATAGGTATTTCAAGAACCAAGAACCATCCCGATAGCTATCGGGAAGCAATCCCGCCACTTGGCGGGACAAATAAGTTCCAAGCAATAAAAATCAATTCATATGAATTGGAAGCTTCTGTTTAAATATTTGAATTTGTAATTTATTTGGTTCTTGGATCTTGGCTTCTTGAGATTTTTTAAAGCTATTGCTTATAAATTACGCCGTCCTTCATCACCAGCTTCACTTTCCTTATATTTTTTATATCCACAGAAGGATCGCCATCTACCGCAATGATATCGGCCAGTAAATCTTTTTTGATCCGGCCGATCCTGTCACCATATCCAAAAGCATCGGCATTGATCGAAGTAGCTGATCTGAGCACGTCTATTGGTTTCATGCCATAATCTACCATCAGTTCCATTTCTCTCGCATTATCACCATGGGCAAATACACCTACGTCACCACCCATGCAAATGGTTACACCCACCCGCAACGCGATGGCAAAGCTTTTCTTCTTATTGACCACTCTTTCCGGGTCCTGGTCGATTCCTTTTCGCCAGCCGCTGTACATTTCATAAGCTTCGCTGGCAGCAATAGTAGGACAGAGAGGAACATTTTTTTCTTTCATCAGCCTGAATACTTCTTCTGTTCCATTGTCTCCATGTTCGATGGTGGATACACCGGCGTTAATAGCTCTTTTCATCCCTTCTGCGCTGGTAGCATGAGCTACGACCTTGCGGCCGCTATTGGAGGTTGTGCTTACTGCCAGGTCGAGTTCCTGTTGGCTGAATGTCGGCCTTGTCTCGTCATTCAGGCTGTGGTAATCGGCATAAATTTTTATAAAATCAGCACCATGACCTATCTGCGAGCGAATAACCCTTGAAAGATCTTCTGCTCCTCCCACTTCTTCCGCGCCTTGGGGTAATTCTACATCCGGCGATTCACTTTTGGGAGCGTAGGTTCCTTTGGCAACGATCGCCCTCGTTGACACAATCATCCTGGGGCCGGGCACAATTCCTTTTTCAATCGCTTTTTTTAAACCCACATCGTCATACATGGCACCTTCTGTGCCCAGGTCTCTCACCGTCGTAAAGCCTGCCATCAATGTTGCCCCGGCATGGTTGACTGCCCTGGCTGTGCGTTCAGCCCTTGATTCTTTCAACACCTGGTCTTCCCATTTGGTTTCATTATAAGGATGAAGGAATAAATGCGAATGACCTTCAATCAACCCGGGCAATAAGGTCATTCCTTTTAATTCGATCACCTGTGTACCTGCGGGCAATTTGAAACTCATGTTGCCTGCCTGTACAATGGAATCATTTTTGACAAGCACAACCCAACCGCTATGCATTTCTTCACCGTCAAATACACGATCGGGCTTCAGCAAAATGTATTTGCCGGAGCTTTGAGCCTGGCTAAGCTGGCAAAAAAGGAATGCAATAAGGACCAGTGAAATTTTTTTCATGCGAGTTGTTTAATGATAAAGGACATCCGCGTATTCGGGTTTCTTCTTAAAGACCGCATTGGCAAAGGGACAAAGCGGAACTATCTTGATGTTATTTGTACGGGCGTATTCAACAGCGGTATGCACTAGCTGGTAACCTACATTTTGTCCCTTCAATTCATCGCTCACTTCTGTGTGCTCAATGATCATTTTTTCCGGGGAGGGCATGGAATATGTCATTTCTGCAAGGATATTCCCGTCATTCTCGACATAAAACATTCCTTTGGTGCCCACTTTTTTATTCCTGATCAGCATATGGTTTATTTTTTAGCCAATTTTCTAAAATAGGTTTCTGTATAGACAGGGCTCAGCTGGTGATAAAATTTGATCAACATTTCGGTTTTTTTGCGGATCCTCGGAAAATGATCGACATATTTCCAAAAATTCTTTTCGGGACAAAACAGGTTTTGTGCAAAGGTATTTACATCGTTTTCAATACCAGATGCTGCATACTGGGTCAATATTCCTTTTTCGCAAAAAAATGTGTCGAGCTTCTGCGAAGATTGATTAATCCGGATGGCACCGACACCGTTTTCCGGGTCATTATAATTAAAATCGGGCGAGTTTGCTTCCTTCCAGGAAAGCGTGTCAAACAAATCAATATAGTTGCGGAAAAGGATACTCGAGAATTCGTGGTGAAAGGTCTGCTCGAGGTATTTATCAGTATATCCTGCTGACCGGCCCTGGTTGGTTATGTAAACGGAATTACCTGAATTCGTACCTCCATATCCCACATTAAAAAATTTCATTTCCTTTAGGAAAAAGACGGACCTGAGATTTTTTTTGAAGACGTATACCGGGTATTTATTAAGCGCTTTTGCAATTATCTTTTTGCTCCGGGATATTTCCCGGCGGTCCATTTGGCTCGCCGTCGCGTCAATCGGCTCATCCCTCCATTCTTCCGGGAAAATATTTTTAGAAAAAGAGAAGCTTACGCGGACATTCCGGATAGTGGTATCTGATCTTTGTGCAACGAGATGAAAAGGCAATAACAACAACAGGAAGGCAGTAAACCGGTTCTTCATGACCAAATGTAAAAAGAATTTGCTCATATTGTTTTTGCTTTTATATTTGTGATCTCATGCAATCTATAAAAATAAATATTCAATGGTGGTGGCATACTAACTCTTTCGGGGTACTGTAATGCTATTGTCATTGTTATTTAAATATATTCAGGCCCCGGTAACACCCGGGGTTTTTTATTTTTAGTCGGATAGCCTGATTTGACCCAATTATGAAGAAAATAAAGATTGATACAAATTGTAAAAAGCTGCTGGCAGATGTCTTTACACCCGTTGGCATTTACCTTCGGCTACGCGACCGTTTCCGGGATACAGTTCTCCTGGAAAGCACCGATCATCATGTGGCGGAGAACAGCTATTCTTTTATTTGTATCAACGCTATCGGTGGTATCGAGATCAGCTCCCCGAAAAGTATTGAATTCAAATTGCCCGGTCAAAAGCCGGAACGCCTGGAGATAAAAAAAGGATCCAATATCCCCGGGTTATTGTCCGATTACATGCAAAAATTTGAAACCGGCGGCAATGGAATGAAGGAAAGCTCATTTGCACAGGGTTTATTCGGCTATACAACATATGACGCGGTACAGTTTTTTGAGACTATCCAGCTCAACCGGCCTGCTACTGTCGCGGAAGCAAGCGATATTCCATTGATGAGATACCGGCTTTACCAGTACCTGATCGTTATCAACCATTTCAAGGACGAAATGACGATCTGTGAAAATGTCATTGCAGGTATTGAAAGCGAATTGCCTGCTATTGAATCGATCATCTACAGTAAGGATGTCCCTGTTTTTCCTTTCAAAGCAAAAGGAGGAGAAACATCCAATATGACGGATACCGATTATAAGGAAATGGTTAAAAAAGGAATTCAAAGTTGTCACAGGGGCGACGTGTTCCAGATCGTCCTCAGCCGGAGATTTGAACAGGAATTCATTGGCGACGAGTTTAATGTCTATCGCGCTTTGCGGAATATCAATCCTTCTCCTTACCTGTTCTTTTTTGATTATGGCGATTATAAACTAATGGGATCATCACCGGAAGCACAGCTGGTGATTAAAAACGGGCGAGCAATAGTACATCCCATTGCCGGAACATTCCGTCGCACCGGTAATGATGAAGTAGATCATGAAGCGGCCGAACTGTTATTGGCAGATAAGAAAGAGAATGCGGAACATGTAATGCTTGTTGATCTTGCCAGGAATGATCTGAGCCGTGTTTGTGATGATGTTGGAGTAAAACATTTTAAGGAGATACAGTACTACTCACACGTCATCCATATGGTAAGCGAGGTGTCGGGAAAACTGAGAAAGGGGAGCAATGTTTTTGAACTATTGGCCAACACATTTCCGGCAGGAACCCTGAGCGGCGCACCCAAGGTCAGGGCCATGCAATTGATCGACGAATATGAACCAACCGCGAGGAGTTTTTACGGAGGTGCTATCGGGTTTGTCGGTTTTGACGGCAGTTGCAACCATGCGATCATGATACGGACTTTTTTGAGCCGGAATAATACATTGATATGCCAGGCTGGAGCGGGAATAGTAGTGGCCTCCAAGCCGGAAAGCGAATTGCAGGAGGTAAATAATAAACTGGGAGCGTTAAAGAAGGCGATTGATTTTGCGGAGAAATTGTTCTAGGTGCTGGATACTCGATGCTAGGTGCTGGATGCATCCTACGTCATTCATCATTTAGAATTTAAAATTCAAAATAGCGATAGTAATGAAGGTCTTGGTTTTCGATAATTATGATTCATTCACGTACAACCTGGTTCACCTGGTAGAAAAGATCCTGCACGAAAAAGTGGATGTGGTCCGCAATGACCAGTTGCCCCTGGAAGACGTGAAGAAATACGACAAGATCATTTTATCGCCAGGTCCCGGTATCCCGGAGGAAGCAGGGTTGCTGTTGCCATTGATCAAAGAATATGCTTCTTCCAAATCCATCCTCGGTGTCTGCCTGGGTCACCAGGCGATCGGCGAAGCGTTTGGAGGAAAGCTGGTGAATCTTTCGACGGTATTTCATGGAGTCGCTACTCCTATGACAGTTGTCAACCTGCCTGCAGGTAGCCAAGGCCAGGAATCAGTCTCACGTCTCACCTCTCACCTCTCTCGGGATCTTTTTGCAGGTCTTCCATCAACGTTTGAGGCAGGCCGTTATCATAGCTGGATCATTTCAGACGAAAATTTTCCGGCCGAGCTGGAAGTGACAGTAAGAGACGAGAACAATTATATTATGGGGTTGCAGCATAAAAAATATGATGTACAGGGGGTCCAGTTTCATCCTGAAAGTGTGTTGACGCCGATGGGAGAGATTATACTGCGCAATTGGGTGATGCAATAATTTGATAATTTGACGATTTGAAAATTTGAAAATGGAGTAATGAAACAAATTCTTCAATATTTATTTGAGCATAAAACGCTTTCAAGGGACAAAGCCAGGGAAGTATTGGTCAATATCGGAAAAGGCGTTTACAATGAGCACGAGGTGACCGCATTCATGACCGTCTACCTGATGCGCAGCATTACGATCGAGGAATTGCAGGGTTTCCAGGATGCATTGTTGGAACTGTGTGTGAAAGTGGATATGAATGGTTTAAATGTGATAGATATTGTCGGAACAGGTGGCGATGGAAAAAATACTTTCAATATATCCACGCTTGCCTGTTTTATCGTAGCAGGCGCGGGGCAAAAAGTGGCGAAGCATGGCAACTACGGCGCTTCTTCCGTAAGCGGTGCAAGCAACGTGATGGAGCAACTGGGATACAAGTTTAAAAACGATAACGGCAGGTTGAGACAGGAAGTAGAGGAAGCAGGGATTTGTTTTTTACATGCGCCACTGTTTCACCCCGCATTGAAGACAGTCGGACCTATCCGAAAGAACCTGGCAATGCGAACATTCTTCAATATGCTTGGACCTATGGTAAATCCTGCCACGCCCAAGTTTCAGTTGGTTGGCGTTTATAGCCTGGAGATGGCAAGGGTTTACAATTACTTATTACAGTTGACCGGTAAATCATTTACTATCATCCATGGTCTTGACGGCTACGATGAGATCTCTCTGACCAATGATACAAAGGTCATCACCAATCATGGTGAAAAGATCATGACGCCGGAACAGTTGGGTAAGAGAATGGTTTCTCCAGAGGATATAAGCGGTGGCAACACCGTTGAAGAGGCCGCAAAGATTTTTTTAAAGATCGTGAAGGGCGAAGGAAGCTGGGCGCAGAATGCGGTGGTGCTGGCCAACGCTGCTATGGGACTGAATTGTACCGGCAAGTATAAAAACTATGATGAAGCCTATAGTGCTGCCGTGGAGAGTTTGGAAAGCGGCAGTGCTAATACGGTTTTGCAAAAACTAATCAGTTTACAGTGAAGAATATCCTGGAAGAAATTATCGCGGTCAAAGAGCGGCAGGTTGAACTGGAAAAATCAGAGGTACCAGTTTCAGAACTCGAGCTTTTTCCATTGTTTGAAAGGAAGACGCTGTCGCTGGTTTCTTCATTGATGGATAAGGAAAAAACCGGGATCATTGCTGAATTCAAGCGCAAGTCTCCATCAAAGGGTATTATTAACGATAAAGCTACGGTGGAAGGCGTGACAAAAGCATATACGGCAAACGGGGCATCCGGCCTGTCTGTGCTGACTGACAAAGCTTTTTTTGGCGGGTCAAACGATGATTTGGGAGTTGCACGAAACAATGCACTACCCATACTGAGAAAAGATTTTGTTGTTGATGAATACCAGCTTCTCCAGGCCAAGGCGATCGGCGCCGATGTGATATTGCTGATTGCAGCCTGTCTTTCACCGGAGAGGGTAAAACGATATGCCGCTTTTGCAAAAAGTATAGGACTGGAGGTATTGTTGGAGATCCATAATGAAGCAGAACTGGGGCATACCTGCGACGGCGTGGATATGATAGGTGTTAATAACCGGGATCTAAAGACGTTTAAAGTCGATACTTCTATCTCGTTGAACCTTATCAACAAGATTCCAACAAATAAGATCGCGATAACGGAAAGTGGTATCAGCGATATAGAAACGATTGTAACTTTAAAACAGGCAGGCTTCCGGGGATTTTTGATTGGTGAAACATTTATGAAGGAGGCCGATCCGGCGATTGCTTTTGCTGATTTTATCAGGAAACTAAAAGCAAAACTGGAATGAGAATAAAAGTATGCGGCATGACACTGCCCGAACAGGTAACGGCCCTTGATGAAATGGGAGTCGATTTCGCCGGTTTTATTTTTTATCCCAAATCTCCGCGATTTATCGGGAGTAAGATCTCACCGGAAAAAATGAAACAGATCCGGGGGCATATCGCCAAGGTGGGTGTATTTGTGAATATGCCCTATGATGAGTTGATGAAAACGGTGGAGGAATATCGACTGGATATGGTGCAGTTGCATGGAGATGAATCTCCGCACTACTGTGAAAGAGTGGCTAATTATGTCACCATTGTAAAGGCTTTTCGACTGACGGACAATGACCCGATCGATTGGATCGTACGGCCCTATCATGAAGGCAGTGATATGTACATGTTTGACACTTTGGGCTCAGGTTATGGCGGTACCGGCAGAAAGTTTGACTGGAATGTTCTAAAGACAGCATCGATCGAAAAATTGTTTTTCCTGAGCGGAGGTATCGAACCGGGAGATGAGGAACGACTGAAAGAGTTTATGAAAGAACCGGTAGCAAAAAAATTATTTTCGGTAGATATCAACAGCCGGTTTGAAATAGGAGCGGGAGTAAAGGGTATGGAGAAAGTAAGATCGTTTGTGAAAGCACTAAAAAGTTGAGATAGGTTTTATGATGAATTCGAAATTTGAAATCGGAAACCCGAAAATGAATCTTCGAAATTCGAAATTCAAGTCTTCGGATTTTTTAGCATGAATATTCGTGAAGCGATAGAAGCTGATATTCCGCAGTTGTTGGCAATTTATAACGATATCATATTGCACACAACCGCTGTGTACGATTATGAACCGCATACTCTTGAAATGAGGAAGCAATGGTTCCAGGCAAAAAAGCAGCAAGGTTTCCCGGTTTTTGTAGCAGAGGAAGAAAGAACGATATATGGGTTTAGCTCGATCGGGCCATTCAGGGCCTGGGCAGCATACAAATATTCTGTGGAAAATTCGGTTTACGTGGCCGTTGAAATGAGGGGAAAGGGTATCGGCAAATTGCTGATACCCCCATTAGTCGAGGCAGCGAAGGAATTAAAATTGCATACGATCATCGCAAGTATCGACGCTACGAACAAGGCAAGTTTGAATTTGCATAAGCGTTTCGGATTTGAAGAAGTGGCTCATTTCAGGCAGGTGGGCTGGAAGTTTGATCGGTGGCTGGATTTAAAATTCCTGCAACTGATCTTATAATCCAGTATAGGGAGAGCGATGTTTAATTTTGGAATTAAATCTTTGCGTCTTTGCGTCGTTGCGAGAAATAAACAACAAAAATGATCAACAGGCAAACATCCATAAACAAAGGAACTTACAAGCAACCCAATATTTTTGGTTACTACGGCAATTTCGGTGGCGCCTATATTCCCGAAATGCTGCACCGGAATGTGGAAGAGCTGAAAGATAGGTATATCGATATCATTTATAGCGATAGTTTTCAAAAGGAATTTCAGCAATTGTTGAAAGACTATGCAGGCAGG
>DASSFT010000527.1:0-10990 GCA_035694045.1 Chitinophagaceae bacterium | reverse complement strand
AACCGAATTTGGGTGGTCCAGGGCGACCGTTACATCAGGCAATGCATTTGCGAAGGTCGCAGTGGGATTACTGGGCTTCCTTGCCGGGTGGCTGATTGATCGTTTCGGGCCAAGAAGATTGATGTTAACCGGAATTTTAATGGGTGGCATAGCCCTCGTTGGCCTGAGCACAGTAAGTACACTATGGCAATTTTATTTATTTTATGTATTCAATGCGGTGGGATATATGTGTGCCGGGCCATTGCCCAACCAGGTCCTGATCGCACGATGGTTTAATAAATCAAGAGGCAAGGCGATGGGATTTGCTTACCTGGGCATCGGCGTTGGCGGTGTATTGGTGCCTCAATTAGCAAAATGGCTCAACATAGAATTTGGTTGGCACCAGGCATTGATGCTTTTGGGCATATTTATGGTGATTGTTGCATTTCCCATGGCATGGATAGTAAAAGAAAAACCGGAAACGATATCAACTACCACAATTCCCGAAGAACAGGTTGCACCTCTTGGTAAAATAGTAAAAGGCTGGCCGTTCTATTTGTTGTTGATCGGTAGTATGTGTTCAATCGGGGCCGTGGCAGGTACGAGCCAGAATCTTAAACTTTTTTTCAGCCTCGATCTGAAATATACACAGGGGCATTCGGCTAATATTATTTCGCTGGTCCTGCTTTCCAGTATAGTTGGCCGGATATTGATGGGCTGGCTGGCTGACAAGATTCCAAAAAAGTATGTCATGATCCTGATCTATACACTTGTAGCAGGTTCAATACCGCTACTCTATTTTTCATCCACTCCCGGCGTCATTTATATATTCGCTTTTATTTTCGGAATGGGATTGGGTGGCGATTATATGATCATTCCGCTGATGGCGGCAGAGTTATTTGGAGTAAAAATCATGGGGAGGGTCATGGGACTTGTGTTGACCGCAGACGGATTGGCAGAAGCATTTTCACCCATGCTGGTGGCCTGGCTTCGCGATAAAAGCGGGAACTACGCGAATGGCTTTGCGGCATTGATCGTACTGGCGGTCGTTGGTATCATCGCAGTGGCAATGCTACCTAAAAAAAACATGGAACGCGGATTGTCATGATGACTGTCTAAATGATCTGCGTTCTTTCTTCACCACAAAAAGTTTAACTTACTTTGAATAAACTATAACCAGGTAAAATCATGCTCCGGATCAACCATGAACTAAAACCCTCTGACCTCAAAAATAAGCTCACAAGGTTCTGGGAGCTCTCCGCAAAAAAAATTAAACAGATCGAAAAAGACTATGATGAAAGTAAAGGGTCGCCGGTATTTACCATTAACGGAAAATATTCAACAAGAGGTTGGACGGAGTGGACACAGGGGTTTCAATATGGTTCTTCTATCCTGCAATTTGATGCTACCGGCGAAAAGTCTTTTTTAGAAACAGCAAAGGAAAAGACAGTAAAAAGAATGGCGCCACATGTGAGTCATACTGGCGTACATGATCATGGATTTAATAACGTAAGTACTTTTGGTAATTTACTGCGCCTGGTGCAAGAAAATAAGATCCCCTTCAATGAATGGGAAAAAAACTTTTATGAGCTGGCATTGAAAATTTCCGGTGCGGTGCAGGCAAGCCGCTGGACGGTTATCAGGAACGGTGGTTTTATTCATTCATTCAACGGATCTCATTCATTATTTGTAGATACGATCCGCTCCTGCCGTGCATTGGTGGTGAGTCATTGCCTGGGTCATGTTTTCCAGGGAGAAAATGATGTAAGGATAAGTTTATTGGAACGTGCACTCCAACACATGAAAGCGACTGCCGACTATTCAGTCTTTTACGGCGAAGGCCGCGACAGTTATGATATTTGGGGCCGCACAGCACATGAAAGTGTTTTCAATACAAAAGATGGAAACTTTCGCTGCCCAAATTCACAACAAGGTTTCTCTGGTTTTACTACATGGACAAGAGGACTGGCATGGGCTATGTGCGGGTTTGCCGAACAGGTTGAATGGTTGGAAACGGCAAACGATTCAGAGTTTGAAGGTCTTGGCGGGAAAAAAAGCCTGGAAGCTTTCCTGTTGAAAGCAGCCACGGCCACCTGTGATTTTTATATCGAAAATTCCTGTGCCGACGGCATTCCTTATTGGGATACCGGCGCCCCCGGCCTTTCTAAAATGGGTGATTATCTAAACAAACCTGCTGATCCGTTTAATTCCTATGAACCGGTTGACAGTTCAGCAGCAGCAATCGGTGCACAAGGCTTACTACGATTGGGAAAATATTTGCAGCGCAAAGGCGATGATAAAAACGGGAATCGCTACTGGCAGGCCGGTATTTCTGTGATGGACACTTTATTGGAAGAACCTTACCTAAGTGCTAATGATTCTCACCAGGGAATGATACTGCATTCGATCTATCACCGGCCAAACGGATGGGATTATATTCCGCAAGGCAGTAAAATTCCAAATGGTGAGTCCAGTATGTGGGGCGACTATCATGCACGTGAGGTAAGTCTTTATTTGCAGCGCATAATCAATGATGAAAAATATTACACCTTCTTCAATTGCGTTTAATGAGTGCTAAACAACTAACCGATCTTTCGCAGTTGTGTATTCATACGATCACAACAAAGCCGTGGAATATTGAAGAAGCTGCCAAAAACTATTCGGCCGAAGGTGTAAAAGGAATAACTGTCTGGCGGGATGCATTAACCAATCGAGATATCAGGTCAACCGGTCAATTGCTAAGAGATCATGGATTGAATATTGTTTCGCTTTGCCGCGGAGGATTTTTTCCCAATAAAGAAAAAGAAAAAAGAAAAGCCGCTATTGATGACAATCGAAAAGCTATTGAAGAAGCTGCAGAATTAGATGCCCCTTTAATCGTATTGGTTTGCGGGGCTGATCCCTCTCAATCATTGGAAGATTCAAGGATGCAAATACGGGATGGGATTGAGGCGATCATTCCCGAAGCAACCGCAGCAGGAATAAAGTTGGCGATTGAACCGCTTCACCCGATGTATGCTGATACACGATCAGCCATCAACACACTGGCACAGGCAAATGATATGGCTACTCAAATAAACTCTCCTTATATCGGTGTAGCGGTAGACGTATATCATCTTTGGTGGGACCCGGTGCTGGAGCAGGAAATAAAACGGTGCGGAGAAAACAATCACTTATTTACATTTCATATTTGTGACTGGAACTCTCCTACCACCGACATCTTACTTGACCGCGGTTTAATGGGTGATGGTTGTATCCCGGTTAATCAAATAAGATCATGGGTGGAAGCAACAGGATTCAAAGGCTTTTACGAAGTAGAAATATTTTCTGATAAATACTGGCAACAGGATCAATCACAGTTTTTGAAAAAAATAATAAACGCATATAAAGAGAATGCGTAAATAACAAGAACCAAATAAAGAAAGTAAATCTCAAATTTTAAATATAGGCTCATCCAGCATCGGAGTATTTTTATTTGTCAATTGAGATTTATTTGGTCGTGGAATTTGCGATTTGGTACTTTTTGGAGTAAAAGATTAAGTTTATGAAACAACACAATATTGGTATCATCATGAATGGCGTGACGGGTCGCATGGGAACCAACCAGCACCTGCTGCGATCCATAGCCGCGATCATCAAACAGGGTGGTGTAAAAATCAATGAAGAAGAAACCATCATGCCCGATCCGGTACTGGTTGGCCGCAATATCAATAAACTTGAAAAACTAAGTAGTTTATCGGGAGTACAAAGAATAACGACAAATCTCGATGAAGCATTAGCCGATAAGAACAATATTATTTATTTCGACGCACAGGTGACTGGGAGAAGAGCCGATGCTGTTAAACAAGCCGTAAAAGCCGGCAAACATATCTACTGCGAAAAACCAGTAGCAACAGATACAAAAACTGCGATGGAGCTTTATTCGTTGTGTAAGAATGCAGGATTAAAAAACGGTGTAGTACAGGATAAACTGTGGCTTCCAGGCATTTTGAAATTAAAAAGGCTGATTCAACAGGGCTTTTTCGGCAGGATACTTTCTGTAAGAGGTGAGTTTGGCTACTGGGTTTTTGAGGGCGATACGATTCCTGCACAGCGTCCTTCCTGGAATTACAGGAAAGAAGACGATGGGGGTATCATCGTGGATATGCTTTGTCACTGGCGTTATGTTCTCGATAATGTATTTGGTAAAGTAAAATCCGTTTCTTGTTTAGGCGCCACGCATATTCCTGTCCGAATTGATGAACAGGGTAAGCAATATAATTGTACAGCAGACGATGCCGCTTATGCAACGTTTGAACTCGAGGGAGGCATCATTGCTCATTTCAATTCTTCATGGACGGTGCGGGTGAGACGTGATGATCTGCTTACATTGCAGGTTGATGGCACAAAAGGTTCGGCAGTAGCTGGTTTGCGCGAATGCTATATCCAGCATTATGGAAATACACCAAGACCGGTATGGAACCCGGACATTCCACAGCCCATTAATTTTTTTGATGGTTGGTCAAGAGTACCGGAACAGGAAACATTTGATAATGCATTCAAAGTGCAATGGGAATTATTTTTAAAACATGTTGTAAAAGACGAACCTTTTCCATGGGACCTGCGTGATGGCGCAAGGGGTGTTCAGTTGGCAGAAAAAGGAATAGAAAGCTGGATGAAGCGTTGCTGGGTTGATATTCCTGATCTTTAAGAAAATATTTTATAGGCCCAGCTGCAGTGCTACTATCATCGTCCCTTGCGCCGTGCCCGCCGCCAATGCTTTGGCAGGCGCGGTCGCACTCTTGTACTTTCTGTTCGCTACTCGACTATTATTTCACACAAAGCAACACAAGGTACATAGACGCAAGGTGAATTTCTCGCGGCGGCGCAACGGCGCGGCGAACGTTGCGAAAAATGAAACATGCAACTCCGCAAAAGGGGACAGCTTTTCGCCTTTACGTGAAAATTCATTAGTGGATTCATTCAAGTAAACGATCGTTATGAAAAAAGTAGCATTAATAACTGGTGGAAGCAGGGGAATTGGTTTTGGCATATCAATGCATCTTGCAGAGAATGGTTTTGATATTGCAGTCAATGGGATAAGAGATGAAGATGCTGTCGCCGATGTTTTACAAAACCTGCGAAATGCAGGAGCTAATGTTTTATATTGCCAGGGAGACGTTTCTTTAACCGCAGACAGGAAAAAGATCATCGACCAGGTTAAAAAACATTTTGGCAGGTTACATGTGCTTGTAAATAATGCCGGGGTAGCCCCAAAAGAAAGAAAGGACATTCTTGAAACCACCGAAGAAAGTTTTGACCGGTTAATTGCTACCAACCTTAAAAGCAGTTATTTTCTTACACAGCTTGCAGCCAACTGGATGATTGAACAAAAAAAAGCCGACACTTCATTTAATTCCTGCATCATAAATATTTCATCGATATCTGCCACTGTAGCTTCCGTTAATCGTGGAGAGTATTGCGTCTCCAAAGCAGGTCTGAGTATGGTAACCCAGTTGTTTGCCGCTCGATTAGGTGAATTTGATATCCCTGTTTATGAAGTTCGCCCGGGAGTGATCTATACCGATATGACAGCCCCTGTAAAAGAAAAATATGATAAGCTTTTTGAAGCCGGCCTGACTGTCCAAAACCGCTGGGGCCAACCCGGTGATGTCGGAAAAGCAGTCGCTGCCTTAGCTCTTGGAAACTTTCCTTACTCAACGGGCCAGGTGATCATGATCGACGGAGGGCTTACTTTATCGCGTTTGTAGTCAGAACAAATATACCTTCACTTAACGCCTGGATTTTGAGAAATGGGGCAAAACACAATACGTGTTGGGACGGGAATAAATAAAAACGGGGGTAAAATCGTCTTCTCCGGTCAGGCAGAGGTCTTCTAAAAGACAGCGTTCCCTGAGTAAACCATGTGTCAACCATGTGTAAAGTATTAGTCAATCATATGGTCGACCCTATAGAGAACACATGGATAGTACATGGATGACCGATGGTTCAGCCTTGGATGATAGCAGGAAAAAACCGGCAATTTGTCGATTCGGTTCTATGGAGTTTTGATCTTAGATCGTGAAACAACAACGAAGATAAAAATGGACATAGAATTTATTCAAAAGCTTGCAAGACCCAAAAAAAAGTATAAATTTTGTGTCCCAAGCCACTAAACCAATTTCTATGAATAAGCCGATCCTTATTGCGGTAATTCTATTTCTTCATTTTTCTTCTTTAGGTACCGCACAGACTCCATCGATCACAATTACTGAAAACACATTCAAAATTTCCGCTCTAAGCGAGGAAGTCTTTTACTTCGGCCTTGCGCAAGGAGATCAATTGATTTTTGATTTCGAAGAAGAAAAAGGCAAAGAATTAAAAGAAATAGAAATCATCGAGTTGCCTTCGTCTTCTAAGTTTACGGACTATAAAACAAAGAAAATAGAAAATAAAACTATCGATATACAAAGAACGGGAATTTATAAATTCAGATTCGCCAATTCTTCTATAGGCGGAAGAATATGCAAATTCAAGTTACAGCGGATACCATTTGACGAGACGACAAGGAATTTCAACACCACGATTTCCTGGCGGACTGTTTATGATTCAACTCCTGTAACTACACAAGAAAGGTACCTTGTCAGGAGGGCCTATGTACCAAAAACAATTATTGAACCATCGGAGTTTTATGTTAATAGTGGCCGAAACTCTCTATTTCAAGGAGGAAAATCACGAATAAGCTTACCCATAATACTTCCCAAAAATACCGTGGAGTGGTATTACTCATTTTCCGCTTCAAGAAACAAAGAAGAGATTACTCAAACAAAGAATTCATTTAGTTTGATTGGACAACTAACAAAGCTTGTTGATAATTCTGGAACGTTGAAAATCAGCATAGACATGTTAACAAAGCCCCCAGGCGGCAATGTTTGCGATGTTTATCTATTAAATGCAAATAGTAGAATTACATTCGAGGAAAAGAATGATTTCCTGCAATATCCAGAAGGCTCGAGAGAGAATTTTACTTCTGGTGTAGTCAGGATTAGATCAACACTATTTCAAAATGGCTATTTAGGTGTTAAGAACCCTGACTCTGGCTATGGCATTCACGTATTTATTGAGGCCGTAGCGATAACGATGGAAGAAGAATGGGGGGTTCGAGATGTAACTAGTTATTCCGTAAGTACAAGACTGGAAGCATATTTAAACCAGTAGCCTACCTAATACTATTGAAAACTCAAAAATGATTTGAATGGAAGCTCAAAGGTTTCGCCGAGGACGACGTGTTCGAAGTTATTGAAAGAACAAGATTGACCTGGAGACCTTAACAACCATGCGAATGTATAACGTTGTAAATTAGAACTTCAGGAATCATTTAAAATGCCATCACATGGAAGGAATATTACGAATCGGGGTCTTCTATGACGGATCTCACTTCACGTATGCACAAAATCATTTTTACGGCCAAAAACTTGGCTGGTTGACATTTCAGCCGTTCCACCGGCTATTAGAAGACTACACTCGACGACATTATCAAGGGTTCCTGGACTATAAAGTCGTTCATTCAGCTTGGTACCAGGGTTTATTTACTTCTGCAAAGGCTGATGAAAAGAAATTGAGGTTGGATAGAAATCGACACCATGACTTAATGCATGCCGGCATTGAGACGAAGTTTTACCCTATGAGCCAATCTATGGGCGAAAAGGGGATTGACGTAGCAATGGCAATTGACATTTTACAGATTGGAATGGAAGGGATTATTGATGTTGCAGTACTAGTCACGGGTGATGGCGATTTCGTTCCCCTAGCTCGAGCTTTAATGAAAAAAGGGATGACAGTGATAGTAGCTTATTTTGAATACCAGGAAAACGATCGGAAAAGCTTCGCTAATGAGAGACTAAAAGAGGCTTGTAACTATGCTCTTAATATTAATGGCCTTGAAAAGGACAAGGAGTACAAAAATCAATTTAAATCTTTATTTAAAGATCTAAAAGCATCGGAATAACTACTGTCCTCATCTCTAGCCAATGGTGTAAACAAAGTGCTAGCATTATCGGGCATAGCGAGTTCAACCATCGTCTCGCTAAGATTGAGCAAATTATGAAAGAGACTTAGACGAGCATGTGATTGAAACAAGCCAGATATAGCAGCAACCACCTCATCATGTCATTAATTTTATATGCCGAACCGGCCAAAACTCAATGCTGACCAGAAAGAAGCGTTTAGAACGATTCGAGGGTTCTTAGATTCTCGTGCAGATACCCTGGTGCTTGAAGGTTATGCAGGTACGGGTAAAACGTTTCTGATGCAATGGGTAGGCAAATGGCTGAATAAAAAACAAAACCCCTTCTCATTCTTAGCATCAACTGGTCGAGCTGCAACTGTGTTGCGTGGTAAAACAGGTTTCGTTGCTCGCACGGTGCATAGTGAGCTGTACCATTTTAAAGAGGTCGAAGGAGATTATGATGACCTTCCGGAAGATGCTGCTATGGACAAGTTCGGACAGATGACGTTAAAGTTTAACCTGAGAGCTCCTGATGAAGACAAAAGACTGTACATCATAGACGAGGCATCAATGCTTTCAAGTATAATAAACGATGACCAATCCGTCCTGGCATTCGGTTCAGGTATTTTGATGACCGATTTCTTTAAAGCAGTGGGCAAGAACAAGGTGATCTTTGTTGGTGATCCTTGCCAGTTACCACCCATCGGACAGGGCTCGAGTCCGGCATTGGACATGGAGTGGTTGGCGAAACAGGGTAGGATGGCCTTCAAAATAGCCTTAAACAAGATTGAGAGAATCGACTCAAACAATGATATTCTCATCTTAGCAGATGCAGTTCGAAAGCAGGTATACCAAACACATTGGGAAACATACCCCAAGCTTGCGGCGAAAAATATGAACAATGTCAGATTGCATTCATCCGATAGAGAATTATTTAAAAGCTATCTGGACAAATACAAGGAGGTCAGTGTTAATGGTACGATTGCCATTGCCAGAACCAACATAATGGTTCAACACATCAACAGGGCAATAAGAAGAGACCTGTACGGAGGCTTAGATTTGCCCTTGCAGATTAATGACGTGTTATTAGTGGTACAGAATAACTATGCAGTACCGCTTACCAACGGAGATTTTGTCGTGGTAACTGCTATAGGAGAGCCCCGGTATCAGGCTAACCTTCATTTCGTGAGTATTAGGTTAAAGGCATTGGCCTCAGATGAAGAATATGAAATTTTGTTATCGCAGGATGTCTTGTATGGCAAAGCAATCAACTTTAATAAAGATCAACAAAAGGCATTGATGGTTGACTTCAGCCGTAGGATGAGAAAGAAAAAGATCAAGCCTAACTCAGAAATTTACAAGAAAGCAATGATGACTGATCCGTACCTCAACTGCCTGCGCGCGAAGTATGGGTATGCTGTTACCTGTCATAAGGCGCAGGGTGGAGAGTGGGATCATGTGTATTTGTTTCTTGACAAAAAGATGTATGGCATGAAGAGGCCCGAACTTTTCAGGTGGTGGTATACGGCAATTACTCGGGGCCGAAAGCAATTGAATTTGACAAATGAGTGGTGGATAAGTTAGATAAATTCCTCATTACTCCTTATCAGGTATTCCTGCTAATTGCACGAGTGACGTCGGACAATTTTTTTAAGAGTGGACCCAGCAAGCCTGAGTTCGAACTTTTGGAAAGAGGACCTGGAGGTAATATTTAACTTGGATAGACTTTTTTTGCCCGGATTGAAATATGCTACTAATTGAGGATCAACCAGAAAAATTGATGCCTTGAAAACGGGCGAACAACAATCTCACTAATGAACTTCGAGTTTTTTGGTGTTATCCACATATGGGAGTTTAGCCTTTTTGGAATCCGGGATTTATTTTCAATATTTGGAAAATAAAAACCTGCTTATGCCCAATACACCTTCAATTCTAGCTGGCCTCACTGATGAGGAAATTCTTGATGAGTTCGTAAAGAGATTTCAATGTGACGGTGCTGTTTTGATTTATTTAGACTCAAGGACAGAATACGGTTTTGCAAGATGGTCAAATTCCAACGGCAAGAAATGGGTAAATGAGTTGTTTACGATTGCGCAGAACAATCTAAGTTTTCCAAACAATGGTCAGGAGATATTGGAGCAGGAGGATAGTATGGAAATGGCTGAGTAACTAATAATCAAAATCACACTATGAAAGGAGGTGGCGGTAGGAAAAGGTATGTTAAGAAATATACCGATCCCATAACTGAAGGCGGATCACTGTATGGAAATCAGGGAGTTACTACTGATTCATGTAAAACTATTGCATTTTCTGTCAGGCTGCAAAAACCTACGACGGCGCTTAGAACTTTATTACCAGGTGATGAATTACGGATCAGGAACGTCAAGGGTGAATTGCAAGCTGTTAGTGCATCGGGTGAACTTTGCGGGAGTATAGTTTCCACTAAAAATGCAAAAATTATAGAGTGCATGACGAAAGGATATTCTTATAAGGCTGTGGTTAATTCCATTTCGGGCTCAAATTGCAATGTTACAGTGCAAATAGTATAATAAATGAGTGATCGGCTTACTGTTGTTGGGGGCACTTACTACGAAAACTGCATAGACCCAGAAGCCGACGATTTTTACGGATCAGGAATGAGAGGCGCCGCTGCACTATCTGGAAAAGGTCTAACTATTAATCTAATTAGTTGCATTGCAAAAAGAGATCTTAATCTTGCCCACTCGATTTGTTCTACATTTGATATTCAGCCGGAGTTTCATTTTATTGACAAGACTATTATTTTCCAGTATTATCACCCGCTATCACTTCCAGAAATCTTTGGACTGCCGGATAATGGGACCTCCGTTAAGCTAGCTGATTGTACTTCAACAAATATTCTTTTTTATGGCATGATTGAAGCTCAAATCGAAGTTCATGGTAAGCGGGTTGTTTATGATCCACAAAATCACATCTCGTTTGTAGAAACTGGTTCGACTGCAAACCACCTAGCCCTAGTCTTGAATAAAAAGGAAGCTCATCTTC
>DASSFT010000526.1:0-3080 GCA_035694045.1 Chitinophagaceae bacterium | reverse complement strand
GCTGAAAAAACAGCCGGGGAATAAGCAACTGTATAAGTCTGTCCTGAATGGTGTACTCGTGCAGGGTATTGATGAAGGCAACTATTCTGAATGGAAGGAGACCGGCCGCAGGGAAACAACGCCGGTAGAAAAGGAAGACCTGGTATTTGCCAATCTCGTGTGCAAGCATTTGAAATCAAATGCCATTGCATTGGTAAAGAATAAGCAGCTCATTGGAAAGGGTTGTGGGCAGACAAGCCGGATCGATTCATTGCGCCAGTCGATCGAAAAAGCAAAGCAGTTTAATTTCGATCTGAAGGGGGCCGTAATGGCAAGCGATGCATTTTTTCCTTTCAATGATTGTGTAAAAATGGGACATGAGGCTGGCATAGTCGCGTTTATCCAGCCTGGCGGATCTATTCGTGACAATGATTCGATTGAATATTGCAAACAGCATAACCTCGCAATGGTAATAACCGGGATGCGACATTTTAAACACTAGTAATGAAAAAATTTCTGAATACGGCTTTGATCCTTTTTTGCAGTATCATAACTTTTTGCCAGGTGAAGACAGGCAAATATTTCGAGGGTGTGGTGGAATATGAAATAAAGATCGAATCGCATATGCAGGGAGTTTCCGACAATGAATTGCGTGAGAAATTAGGGCCGAAATTATTGTTGCATTTTAAAAACGGAAATTATATCCGGGAGTATCTCGATGGAGCCGGGTATACGCTAAATAAACAGTATTACCTGCATGATAAGAATATGATGTATATGCACAATGTTTTCTTTGCGCCAGATACATTGTATTACCAGGACGCCGCGGAGGAGCAACTTATAAGCTATAAAGTTGAACAGGGCCCTACTGAAAAGATCCTGGGTGTGGAATGCCCTTCTTCTGTTATTTCAGGCAAATATGTTTTCCCGTATACCGGGGACACACTCACCTCTACCCTGACCTATTATTTTTCTCCCGATCTGCCGGTTGATCCCGCCTGGTGGTCGAAAATGTATATATGGAAAGATGTTATTAAAGAGTATAAAAGCATCGCCACGAAATTTATAGAGGAAGACCCTTTTATTTCAAAACAAACTTATACAGCGGTAAAAGTAACCTGGCAGCCGGTGTCCGATGATATATTTAAATTGGACCCTAAGCTTGTACAGGTAAAAATGTCCAAATAGCGCGTGGCAAATTTTCGATTTGATATCAATAAAACGCTTACACAGACTGGTGACTCCATAAAACGGTTATCTGTTCTCAACCCTCTGACCATTCGAAAAAAAGGTACGAGGGCCAAGGCGATTTTTGCGTTGGCACTGGTTTGCTTTTTTTGGGGCACTACCTGGGTTGCATCCAAGGAGGGCGTTCGCTATATGCCGGCACTGGAATTGGCAGGCATCCGCCAATTGCTGGGCGGTCTTTGTTTCATTGTCTTCTTTTTAATTAAAGGCGAACCCTGGCCAAAAGGAAAAGAGTGGAGACCAATCATTGTACTGAGTTTTTTAAATTTCTTTTTGAGCAACGCATTATCGACCTGGGGAGTTCAATACATCAATGCGGGGCTTGCAGCGATCATGGGAGCTATTTTTCCGTTGTGGATTGTCATTATCGGTTTGTTTACAACAGCTGGCAAAATCCCATCAAAGGCCATCACCGGTTTGATATTGGGTTTTGGTGGTGTTTGTGTCATTTTTTATGAACCTCTTCTGCACGGAGATTTTTCAAAGCCCGGTTTTCTAAAAGGTGTTTTATTATCGTTGATCGCAACCTGGTCATGGGCCTTTGGTACCCTTTACACGAAAAAACAAGCGGGCGGCTTTAATCCTTATTTCAGTTTGGGATTACAAATGATCATATCTTCCATTCCCTTGCTGCTGGTAACACAGACCACCAATATTGGCGTTCCTTTTACTGCCATTCCGTGGCAATCCTGGGCCGCTATCGGTTATCTTATTATTTTTAGTTCGATCATTACTTTCATCTCTTATATCTATGCCCTGCAGCATCTGCCTACCGTGCAGGTATCTGTTTATGCATATATCAATCCTATTGTCGCAGTCCTGTTGGGTTCCGCATTATTTGGCGAGAGGCTGACTGTATTCATTGGAGTCGGCGGAGCAATCGCCCTACTGGGAGTTTACCTGGTCAATCGCACATATAAGGCGATACCACCGCCCGAACAACCCGAGCCCGAGGGGGTCTGAGACAGCTCAGACAGCTGTTTCTTTGATGAACTGCTCGTAGATATCTCTCCAGCCAGCCGATAATTTATCCGTTCCCAAAAACGAATTATGCCAGATCATAATGAAGTATCCATTTACCGAATTTACGGTCCTGTAGTAGTAACGCATCTCTTCGAGTGCCTGTGCGGCTGTACTTTTTTGCTCGTAAAAAGAGTTGGCTTCCATGTAACAAAATGGGTAGATCTGTAAATTGGTTTTTTTTTCTTTTTCCAGGTCATACCAATAAAATGGCGAGGCTACCGATGCCCTGAAACCATTGATGCTGCCATAACCCATGGAGAAATCATAATTGATCCCGTTTTCGATCAGTCGCCGGTACCCTTCAGGCAAATTGAACCGGATATAATGCTGCCTGGATGAAATAATGCGGCTACTATCAAGTGCAGATAATGTCTCAATCTCTTTTTTTAACAGTGAAACATCGTCCCCGCTTTTCCACGATGGATGTATACCGATCGCGTAACGATTTCTGTGATCGCGGATCAGGGCCTGCATAGCTTTTGACGAAGGCGGGATATTCTTGTCATAGCGTCCTCTCTTTTCAGGCACAAGAAAAAAATAATGTGGATGCAGGTTGTATTGTTCATGAAGTTTGTCGAGCCATCCGTATGCATCAAACGGATCTTTTTCTTTACCCAGTAACACTCGCATCCTTTCTTTTACCGATGACCATTGGCCTTTTAACAGTGACCGGGCAAACCCGCCGGCATTTCGCCAAAAGCCTTTGTGTTTGTAAGACCATGCGATATCGATGTCGTAAGTTGGAAGAAAGAATGCCGGGTTCGGGACTGGTTGCCGGTGAATGACGAATTCAGGGAACTTTTTTTGAAGAATTTTTTTGAAATCCTGGA
>DASSFT010000525.1:0-5714 GCA_035694045.1 Chitinophagaceae bacterium | reverse complement strand
CAGGGAAAATTTGGAGGTGCAAAATCGCTTTCCCTTTCCGGCTTTATCCATGCCATGAATTGCCTGGTTACTTTTATCCTGTCAGCAAATCCCGGTATCATTTTACCAGCCCAGGCGCCCGCGGTTATTACTAATTTTTGACAGAGATAATTGTCTTTACTGGTAATTACCTCAAAGGATTTGCCCGCTTTCTTCCATTCGATCACTTTTTCGCCTGAATGAATCTCTGCACCTTTTTTGATCGCCTGTTCTTTATAAAGCAGTACTGCTTTTTCGGGGGTAATAAATCCTGCACCGGGTTCAAACAATACTTCGTATGACGGTGGTAGTTTAAACATGGGATATCTGTCGCGGATTGTTTTAAGTTCCAGGAATTCAATGGGGATATTATAGAGAGATGCCGAAAGCTTTACTCCTTTAATGATTTCGCTGCCGGGTAACCCGAAGTAAGCAAGTCCTGTTTGATAATACAGCCGGGTTTGTGTTTCCGTTTCCAGCTCTTTCCAGTTTTCATATGCACGATTCAATAGGGGAACATAGCTGGGATGTTCGAAATAAGCTTTTCGTATGATGCGGCTTTGTCCCGTATGAGAACCCTGCTCATGTGGTATATCAAATTGATCAAGGCCCAGCACTTTGTAGCCTTGCTTTGCAAGGTAATAACAGGCAGACGAGCCCATTGAACCTACGCCGATAACAATTACATCAAACATATCGTAGACAAAGCTACTGGTATATTACAACCGGGGGAAGATCATTTGCGGGTTGAATAATTGTCGCGTCAACATTAAAGATATTTTTTATCATGGCTCCCGTAACTCTTGTCGGATCGGTTTCATACACCACGCTGCCCTCCTTCATGAACAGGATGCGAGTGGCGTATTTCAATGCCAGGTTTATATCATGCATGATGGCAACCAGCACAGTGCCTGCTTTGGAAAATGCAGTAGCTATTTTCAAAAAACTTTGTTGGTAATTCAGGTCCAGGCTATTGAGCGGTTCGTCCAAAAACAAATAGCGGTCCCCCTCGGCAGGTTTTTCCCAGATCTGCGCGAGGATCCGCGCAAATTGCACCCTTTGTTTTTCACCACCGCTTAATGTCAGGTAATTCCTTTCCCTGAAATCCAACAGGTCCATCTGTTCAATTACATCTTCGCAAATGGAAATATCTTTTTTGTTTGGACTAAAAGTAAAATGTGGGTATCGTCCCATCATAATTACTTCCGCTACCGAAAGGGGAAAACCCAGGTCGGCATGCTGGCTTAATACAGATCTCCGTCTCGCCAGTTCTTCCTTGCGGAAATTAGTTATTGCTATTCCATTATAATATACGGCGCCCCGGTATTGGTGTATCTCCCCGCTGAATATTTTCAGGAAGGATGATTTACCCGAACCATTTGGACCGAGTATCATGGTAAACTCCCCGGGTTGAAAGGAGATATTGATATCATTTAAGATCTGTTTGTTCCCGATTGAATAGGAAATACCCTCAGTCTTAAGCATCGTATCCCCCTTTTTGCTGCAACAGGTTGAAGCGTTTTAATAAAATAATGAATACGGGTGCCCCAACCAGCGAAGTGATGATCCCGATAGGAATTTCGGCAGGTGCCAGCAACAACCTGGCACACATATCAGCCAACACCAATAAAATGGCGCCTGCGATCATCGATGCCGGAAGCAATCGCTTGTTGTCGCTACCAATCAGTAATCGTAAAATATGGGGAACGATCAATCCCACGAAGCTGATGACACCTACGAAGGCGGTTGCAACGGATACCATGGCGGTATTTAATATCATCACCCTTCTCTTCATCCTTTCCGTATCTACGCCCAGGTAAGATGCTTCTTCCTCACCGAGCAACAATGCATTCAACTGTTTGGAATAGCGGAAGGAAATAATAAACATTGCTGCGGCAACCAGGCCAACGATTGCTACCTGTAGCCAGTTTGCGCCAGAAAAAGTCCCAAGGTTCCAGAATGTGATGCTTCTTGCCTGCGGATCCCTGGCGATATAACTCATAAAACCAGTGCCACTCAATCCAACGGCATTTATCGCAATACCGACGAGTAATAAGGAGATGATAGAAATGCGCCTTGCATTCCTGGCCAGCAAATAAACGACATAAGTTGCCAGTAATGCCCCCATGAATGCAAACAACGGTGTCAGGAAAGGACCGACCTGGCTTTTTAATTCGGGAGGCCATTTAGCCGCCATTACAAAAACGACGGCAGCTCCAAATGCGGCCCCGCTGCTTGTCCCGATCAAACCAGGTTCTACGATCGGGTTGCGGAACAGTCCCTGCATCAATACGCCACTTACTGCCAGTATTGCTCCTGTAATCGCGCAAAGTATTACTCGTGGCAACCGCAATTGAATAAAGACTGCCTCATAAATGCTGGCTGCTTTTTGTCCTCCAAAAAAATGTTTCAGGGAAGAATACATCTCTGCCGGCAAAATGCTTACAGCGCCAAATGCAATCGCAGAGATCATTACAATTACAAACAAAAAGATCAGCACCGGGAAAATAAATCTATTTCGTTTTATCACTGGCTGGGTATAAAAGTTTCGTCAATTTGATAATATTCTCTGCTGTTCGAGGACCGAAATAGACAAGGTCATGTTCTTCAAACCGGACGATCCGTTTATTTTTCCCCGCATTGGTCAAAGCCACACCGGGTACACCATCGATAAATTTATCCATGTTACCCATCTGGTCGAAACCAAAATCAGTAGCGATAATGACGTCGGGATTGGCTGTGGCCACCGCTTCCGCGCTTATCTGCCGGGCACCTTTAGCATCATAAATAGCTGTCTTGCCGCCGGCCAATGCGATCATTTTATCACCCACACCCCTTCTCCCGCTCATTACGAAATAAACATTGTTGGCCCTGCCGAAATGAATGATCATGACACGCAAACTGTCTTTTATGTTCATCGCCCTTACCGAATCGGTTGCAGCGGAAATATCTCTCTGCATTTTGTCAACGATGGAATCTGCTTTTTTCTCTTCACCGAAGAACTTACCCAACTCTTTTAACAGCAGCTTCGCACTATCGATAGTATTGGCCCCACCAAATGCTTTTATGTTCAACCCTGCATTGGTGATCTGTGGCAATACATTTTCCGGGCCGATATCATTACTATGGATCACCAGGTCAGGATCCATCGCGATGATACTTTCAGGGCTCAGGGCGCGGTGATAACCTACCGTCTTCAGCAGTTTGGCGCTATCGGGGTAAGTGCTGCTCAGGTCGACGGCAACGATATCATGTCCTTTTCCAAGCGCAAACATCATTTCCGTCAGGTGCTTCGAAAGGCAAACTATACGCTGACTTTTTTTGTCGTCGGTTTCTTTGTTACCAAACCTCCCGCAGGCGATCAAAACGATTGCTACGGACATTATCCATAAAGTCTTTTTCATACTATTTTTTTTGAAAGGGCAGTCCAATGATGACCGCCCTTCTTCAAGCTATTAAAACCTGTACTTCAAATTCAACCCGCCAAATACAACCGCTTTGGGCGGCGCCGGTATATATGCATCTGGGATCTGGTTGACAAAGATCATTATCGGGTATTGAACGTTGGTAATGTTGTTTACTCCAAAGAAAATATCAAAATCAAAATGAGCCGAGAGGTTTCTCCTGCAACCAATCTTTGCATTCAGCAGGTTGTAGCTGGAAGCCTTACGCAGTGCAAAGCTTTCGGGATTGACTACTACTTTTTCAAAGCCAATACTCTGCGGGTCTTTATATAAATGAGAGAAACTCGCATACACTCCGAATTTCATAGCCACATCAATGCCCCAGGCCGTCATTATTTTAGGTACACCAAAAACATTGAGACCGCTGTAATCAAGTGTGTCGATCCCTCCATTCGCAGTTGTCGTTCCGGTTTTTAGAATGAAATTATCACCGTACTTAAAATCAGAGTAGGTAAAGTTGACAAATGGGCTGACGTTAGTAAATATCCCTTTACCATCTTTAATAATGGAATATTTTATAGACGCTTCGGCACCTTTATGTAGCTGATCACTCCCGTTTATCATGTAACTATAGGCCGTTGCCGTAGGAGGCGTGGCGGGCACCGGTACCGCTACCGCCGTCATTTTATCCGAAAACTTAAGATAAAACAATGCAACCTGGAAGATCAATTTATCATTTAAGATATTTCCTTTAGTACCGATCTCGAACTGGTTACCTTTTTCCGGCTTCAAAACTTCATTCACTCTTGCTGTGGCAGGCGCAGCAACATTCGGTGGTGTACCAATTTGGGGTGTCGCAATAAAAAAATAAGAGCTTACCGGGGCTTTATAACCGCTGCTGTAGGAAGCATACACCGAAACATGCCTGTTAAACACTTTATTGATCGCAATATGGGGCGAAACCATTCCATTGTAGCTTGTATCGAAGTGGGCAGGTCTAGCTACCGTAGCTGTTGGCGAATTAAACCTGTCGTCCAATACAATCCTTTGTGTGCTCAGGCCAAGGCCTGCGGTGATGGAAAGATCATACTTCAGACCAAGTGTCCACTCAGTAAAATACGCTGTTGGAGTAGTTACGAAAGCAGTATTTGAAGTGACCGCATTTACAATCCAGTAAGGACTGGTACCATACACCCAGGGACCACCCGGGCTTGGATCGGAAGGATCAGCCTTCATGTTGTATCCCACTATTTGTGCATCCTGTCGCTGGATTTCCATACCCGTAATGCCGCTAAGCGTAGCTCCATCGCCAACATTGAACCGTGTATTAAAGGACGTGCGGAAACCGTAGTTGACGGAAGTCTTATCTGTCCAGCCTCCAGCCGAACTTGCATCACTTCTGAAACCTGCACCAAAAATGGAAGTAGTATTGTCAACCGCTTTGCCGAAGCGATAGGTGTGTGCCAACCCTGCGCGGAAAGTGCTGACATGGCTATGCGCATTTCTCTTAATGTATTCAATATTGCCGGAATAATCTTTCGCCTGGTATTGAGCCATCGTCAACTCTCCCAGCCTCTCGTCATAACTATCGGTATAACCCACGAAAGTGGTGATCGTTTGTCTTTCACTTGCCTGGAAATCGCCAACGAAGTTGACAAAATCCTTGTGCGAACTGTTGTGGATCGAGAAGCCATCGGATTTTTGTTTGCCATAGGCGAGTAGAATGCCGCTACGCTGGTTGGATGTTTGCAAAATGGTAGTATATCGCTGCAAGCCATAATTTCCCAGCATCACCTGTTGTGACAGTGACGTTTTATTTCTCTCCGGTGAGGTGATTTGTAAATTAACCGCTCCAGCAATAGCCTGCCCATAGAGAGTTCCGGCAGGTCCCTTTACAATTTCTGCGTTACCGATAGAAGCATAGTCGATATCATCCAATGTTGTGATCCCTTCGGCATCGGTGACAGGGATTCCATTGAGGTAAACCTTGTATCCCTGCCCATCGAAATTGCTGCTGATACCCCTGGTCCCTCTCGATCCATTGCCATATCCGCGGATATTAAATTGCTGGCCACCGGATACCGTTCTCCGGTTCATGATCACGCCGGGAACGCTCGTTTGAATGACATCATCAAAGAAAACCCCCTGGCCTCTCTTTAATTCAGCGGGAGCCAGTTTGGTAATGGACACCGGCTGGTATAACATGGATTTGTTCTGCGCAGAGGTAGCTGATATTTCAACACTGTCAAGTGTATGCCCCGACCGGGTAAGTCCAATACTTAATTCTTCATC
>DASSFT010000524.1:0-8645 GCA_035694045.1 Chitinophagaceae bacterium | reverse complement strand
CTCAATAAAACCTATGAGCAACGGATCGGCATTGCCTGCCTGGGCATGATCTTCTGTATCCGCTATCCCATGCTCAATGAATTGAAAACAGATCCAAGATTCAAAGAATTGACGGGAAAAATGGGAATCTGAAGATTCGATCCCGATCCTTCGTTTCGCTCAGGACCATCGGGATGAAAACGACCTGCTTAAATCGTTTATTTTTTTAAAAGGTTGCTCGTTTTCTTTTTATTTTTTAGTGATAAAAAAGTTTCTCTACATTGATTGGCATGGTACATTTTTAGCAGCTCATCTCCTGTTACCAGTTTATTCACTCATCGCCATCGGTCAAATCCGCCAACGCCCGCCTCTCTCCTTCCCAAGACCCATAAAATGTGATTGATTCATCCTGAACATTGATTTTATTTTTTTCTATAAACTCTAAATCTATATTATGAAAACGGTTATGAACAGAACCCGCGGTCTGAAGCTCGCAGGAACTTGTGTTGTATTGGGTGCTCTATTATTTACTTCCTGTAAAAAAGACAAGGATACAGTAACAGAACAAAGCTTTGACCAGGTAAACCTGGTAGCAAGCAACAATACTTACACAGGGGCGAGAGTTGACCCCAATTTTATCAATGGGTGGGGAATAGCATTCTCACCAACAGGTAATGCGTGGATATCTTCTGAAGGAGCTGGTACCTCTGTGATCTATGACAAAACAGGAGCCCAGGTACTCGCCGCCGTCACCATTCCTACTGTATCCGCTTCTACCGGCGGGTCTCCAACAGGACAGGTATTCAATTCAGTCACCACAGATTTTATCATTCCCAGCAGTACGGCCGCAAAATTTATTTTTGCAGGCACCGACGGTGTTATCTCAGCCTGGACCGCTGGTGGCGCTGCCGTGAAGGTGATCGACCAGTCGGCAACAGCCGCTTATACGGGATTAGCCCTGGCCTCTGATGGCGGGAACAATTTTTTATATGCTGCCAATTTCAAAGCTGGTAAGATTGATGTATTCAATAAAACCTTTACGAAAGTTTCAAAGCCCTTCACTGATCCCAATCTTCCAACAGGGTATGCCCCATTTAATATTCAAAACGTCGGTGGACAGTTATATGTCATGTATGCAAAAGTGGATGATGCCACCGGTGAAGAACAAAAAGGCGCCGGCCTGGGTTATGTCGACATTTATAACCCTGATGGATCATTTGTAAAAAGATTTGCTTCACAGGGATCTTTAAATGCGCCATGGGGAATTGCGCAGGCACCTGCCGGCTTTATCAAGGGAAACAGCAGCGTGATACTGATTGGCAATTTTGGAGATGGGCATATCAATGCATTTGATCTCACAGGCAACTTATTGGGTAGCCTGCATATGGATGGAGGACCAGTAGTAATAGATGGATTGTGGGGTATCAGCTTTGCTCCTTCTTCGGCTACGACTGTTGATCCTAACTGGCTATTCTTTGCAGCTGGACCGAATGATGAAAATGACGGGCTATTTGGCTATATAAAACCCGAATAAAGAGACTCTCGCAACGACGCTACGACGCAACGAATCTATCGAAGACGGGCTCGAATGTTTAAACGACATAACGTCGCGCCGTAGCGCCGCCGCGAGAAACAAAAATGCCCCTATGCCTTGCGTGGAACAGGTTGGGCCCAGTTTCTTTTCCGGATAATGATCTGGTCGATCTTGTGTTTCTTTCTTTGTATAGAGTTGAATCGCTGTTCGAATTTTTCCTTGTCCTGGAAATAAAGCATGGCCATGTTGATCTGTCGCAACCGCCAGTTATAGATCAGCCATTCGCCATAATGCCTCGACGTGCCCTTTGTAAAGCCATCGATGAACCGCAGGTAGGAACTTTGATCCATCAACTCATTGAAAAAAGGTTGGAAAGCTTTGGCGATAGATTTCTGAAATGACAACAAGTTCTTTTTATAGTACTGTATCTCTTTTTCTGAAAAATTTTTTACCAATCCCTTCCAGATATCTCCATTGATATGAGCATTCACCCCAATCAGCGTCAATTGCCAGGGCTGGGCCTCGGGATTGGAAAAATAAAAATACCATACAGATTCCGGGGATAATGTGCCGTTGTTAAATTCAATACATGCTTCCAGGAAATAAGTGATAAAGCTGATCTCGAATTTGGTGACAAATGCCTTCGCCCCGCTATCCATAGCGGCCAACTGGACTTTTATATTACTCATGGAATTGGTATAGATGCCGGCAAAATGCCGGGCTATCCCCGTTGTATGCGAAATAGAATCTATTTGCTGCATCAGGTTGAGTAAGGTCCTGCTGTTTTCATTGATAGTTTCATGCCGGCGCCAAAGGCCCTGGCCGACAGTATCAGAATAGGAATTATCCGAGATAGAAATGTTTGCATCCTGGGGATATGCTGTTGCAATAATGAATGTTGAAAAACAAAGCAGCCATAGTTTTGCCATCTTTCGCCAGTGGAAAGAAAAGAATAGCATAATAAACTAGTTGTTTGTTACTGTATCAAAAATATCCGCTTTTGCTTCCGGGGATAAAGAAAGCAGGTTGTACCTCAACTGATATCTTTCTGAAAGGTTTAGCTTGCCAAGCAACTGCTTTCTTTCCTGACGCAAATGAATGCAGGTATTGACCGCGTAGCTTTTGATGGCTTGCGGGGGCAGGTGAGGCATTTTATCTTTTACCTGCAAATAAAATTCCAACAGGAAATCGTCATTGTCGCTGATATGACTGTCTGAATTTTCTTTATATAAAACGTAATTGTTTTTGAAAATAAGGTAATGCATGATCTTTTGCTGTTCCCAGTTCATCGTAGTGATCTTGTGGCCGGCCAATTGCAGGCAATGCTCCATGCTGCAGGGCATGTACAGCGAGAATAACAGTGAACGGTTATTTTCTTTTTGTAACTGCTCCTTATTGGCGCAGAACCACTCCCATTCTTTAGGAAAATAATGACAGGCAATGCTAAGCAATATATTGTCCTGCACTCCATCATCAATCACGGGATCATGGATATCATCATAGATCTGCACCACCCGCATGATATCCAGCCAGCCAGATGCCTGCGTGCTGCTCATCACTTCTTCTTTCCTGACAAGAATGCACCTGAGCTCCAGCAGTTTTTTCTGCATGTAGGCTGTCTTCAACTCATGAAAATGCTGCACAACAGTGACCTCGCGAATGCTGCCAGGAACGGGACAACTGTTTACATCATGCAAAAAACTTTCGATACAGGTGTTGCAGGCATCGGCAATCTTGTAAGCCGCTTTTTCTGCCACCGGTTTTGGCAACCGTCCGATGTACTCGTTTATTAAACGCAAGAAGTATTGGAGTATCTCGTAGAACCGCCGGTAGCTGATCCCGTATTTGGGATTAATCTCCTCCATGACGGTTGCAGGCACCAGCGCAGGGAGATCAAACCGGTATGTGAGGATCACTTTTCCTGCTTTTATCCTCACCTGCATATAAAACAGGTCCGGATCTTCCTTTACCAGGTTTTGGATAAAAGGTTTACCGGCTGTGGTTGCTATCCCATCGATGAACTCATCCCCAAAAAAAAGGGCCAGCGTCGTTATGTCGGCTAGATCAGTCGCGGAACGACGCAAGGGGGTCATCTGGAAAAACAGAGTATTATAAGCAAATGCGCCTTTCTGGATCGTTTTCCACAGATCATAGAATTCAGGCAGCTTTTTGCAAGACAAAAAGAAATCGGAATGTGTGAACCAGCGCTGGCTGGATGTAAAAACCGGCCACCAAAGGATGCTGATGAATTTCCGGGATGTAAGGTGCTGCAATTCAGAAGACCATGAAAATTTTCCACCACCCGGATAGGCATGGAGATACGGTGGAACGTAAGCAAGTTCGTTTCGGGGTAGTGGCATTCGGTTTCTTTGGTGGGCTAAAGAAAACGATTGCTACCGACATGACCAATAATTTTGAAGGATATTTATGCAAATAACCCTGGGAGATCTTCGCTGCGATTTTCAGATAAAATTAATTTCATATAGCACTTCCGGGAGTTGGCTATCCCGGCATTTTTTTATTCGAAAGACTTTTTCAATAATCTCCGCACCTGGTTTAAAATCAAGATCGTAGATCAGCCATGATAGAACGATTCCTTTAATTCCTTTCAGAGTTTTACGAATGATTTATATGTATCATGATCATTCCTCATTTAGGTTGAAACTAACGTCTCGTCAAGATTTTTTTATAAGATCAATAACAATTAAATGGTGAAACTCCCTAAGTAATTCTTCCTATTAGAAACGGATTAATTTCTGCTATTTTACCAGTCAAAGCCAAAATCCAATCCGTTGAAAAACCTGACCTGCTTTCTTGCCTTATTTGCCTGCATACATTATGCAATGGCCCAACCTTCTCTGGCCGACACCGGCGCATTAAAAGAGCAAAAGGAAAAAATTATTACCGCTTCAACTATCATTAAGATAGAAAACCTGGGAGCTGATATCAATACCCGCTACCCGGAATTGCGTCCTACAATCTCCGCCGACGGCAATCTTTTGTTTTTTATCGTGGAGAATCATCCGAAAAACACGAACTATCGCAACGTCCGCAACTCACAGGATATCTGGTATGCGTTCCGGAATGAAGATGGAACCTGGGGCCAGGCAGAACATTTGGGCTGGCCGTTGAATACTTATTATTACAATGCCGTTTTTTGGGTCTCCCCGGACAATAACCGCATACTTGTCCGCAATGCTTACATCAATGGAGACTATGTGGGAAATGGGGTGAGCATGAGCCAGCTGAAATCCGACGGTACCTGGAGCAAACCCGAAATGCTCAAGATCAAAAATTATCAGAAGTATGACCGGGGCCACCAGTATGGTGCAACGATGGCGCATGATGCGAAGACCTTATTGCTTTACATGACCGAACAAAAAGATGGCTACGATAACGATATCTATGTATGTTTCTTACAAAGAGATGGGACCTGGACTGAACCCAGGAGCCTTGGCAAAAAGATCAACCTTCCCAATTATGATGAAATGACTCCCTACCTCGCAGCTGATGGCGTTACCCTGTATTTCAGCAGTAACCGGCCCGGTGGACTGGGTGATAACGATATCTGGATGACCAAACGTCTGGACAGCACCTGGACAAAATGGACCGACCCGGTTAACCTGGGTGCCCCGATCAATACACCTGACTGGGACGCATTCTTTACCCTGGATGCCGGTGGTGAGTATGCTTACATGACCAACAGTACGGATACATATGGTGAAAGTGATATTGTAAGAGTGAAATTGCTCGAGAAAGAAAAACCAGACCCTGTTGTCCTGGTGAGTGGCAACGTATACAACAAGAAAACACTTAAGCCACTGAGCGCTTCGCTGGTGTATGAGACATTACCTGAAGGGGAAGAGGCTGGAAACGGTTTTTCAAATGCAGAAGATGGTTCTTTCAAGATCGTTCTCCCCTATGATAAGAATTACCTGATCAGGGCCACGGCAGATCACTTTTTTGCGCAATCGGAAAACCTGAACCTGGATTCGCTGATCAAGGTCGGTTATAAAGAAATCCATAAAGACCTTTACCTCGTTCCTATCGAGATCGGGCAGGTAGTCAGGTTAAACAATGTGTTCTTTGATTTTGATAAATGGGACCTGAGGTCTGAATCGTTTGTCGAACTCGACCGCGTAGTAAAGCTGTTGAACGAAAACCCGGCCATTGAAATTGAAATGAGCGCACACACCGACAGCTATGGTTCCGACGACTATAATTTTAAACTTAGTGACAACCGCGCCAGGTCCGTCATGGAATATATCCTTTCGAAAGGTATTGCCCCGAATCGCATCCGGTCACAGGGCTATGGGGAAACCAAACCTGTTGCTGAGAACGATACTCCTGAAAACAGGCAGCTGAACAGGCGAGTTGAGTTTACCATTCTGAAGAATTAACTCCCTCTATAAATGGTTCCTGCAAAGATCCGGGTTGATGATCTTTGCAGGAGCCCAATCCTTCTATCTCACGCAACGACGCGACGACGCAGCGACTTTATTATGAGGACACACACGTTGCGGCTTTCTCCCGCAAACCGGCGGCATGGCGTGAATTCAAATTGAGACACCACTCATTCCCCGCTCTGGATTTTTCTTTATATTTGAAACAAGCCATTTTCTATCCGTATGTTTTCTTTTAGTAATAATTACTACTATATCATCGTCGGGCTGCAGGCGATTTGCGTGATACATTGCCTAAGCAAGGGCCGCCAGACCAACTGGATCTTGTTGATCGTCTTTCTTCCTCTTGTTGGTTGCCTTATTTACATTTTTACAGAGATATTTACGAGGCGGGATATGCATAGTGTTCAATCGGGAGTGAGTTCGATAATAAATCCCAGGGGATCGGTACGTAAGCTCGAAGAAAACCTGCGCTTCTCCGACACATTTGCCAACCGCGTGCAACTGGCCGATGCTTACCTGGCTACTGGTAATACGGACGGTGCCATTGAGCTGTACCAATCGAGCCTCAGTGGCAATTTCACAGAAAATGAATACGTACTGCGGCAACTGGTAATAGCCTATTACCAGAAAAAAAAATACAGTGACATCATCCCGATCGCAAAAAAGATCTACCACTCTCCGCAATTTGTCCGGTCCCGGGCGCATATTCTCTACGCTGCTGCTTTAGGCTATCTCGGCAACGATGAAGCTGCGGAAAAAGAATTTAAGACAATGAAAGGCCGGTTCGGAAATTATGAAGCCAGGTATTATTACGCGGTGTTGCTTGCCGGCACCAATCGAGTGGAGGAAGCGCGGCGCCTTTTTTCGGAAATGCTCGATGAAACATCACACCTCAGTTCCCGGGAAAGACGCTATAACCGTCAGTGGCTCCAGTTGGCCAGGGAAGAACTCAAAAAACTAAGTAGTTATGCTGTGACAGGTTAGATCCTGGTCACCCAATGCCTTTGAACCGGATCTTTCTCCCGGTTTGGCAACCTTCGGTTTCAAAATCAAGATTTAAAGAAAGGAGCTGCTCCGCCACGACAGGTTTGTTTTTTTTCGTGTAGTTGTGATTTTTGTTTCCCGACTTCAAAAAATTTGGAGAGTAGATTAGTAAACTTACGAAAACGTGCAAAGATTGATGAGGAGCGACTCAAATTAAACCTTAACTTTAAGAGACCAAACCAGGGCGATCAATCTCAGGACCTTTTAAACGCTTTCCAAAGTATCATATGCGGTTGTGCCAACCAGGATACCCAATTTTATTAATCGCTGCTTTTATTGCGTGCCCTTTTTTAGCGAAGGCACAGGATTGTCCTCCCAATATAGATTTTGAAACAGGTACTTTCGATGGATGGACCTGCTATACAGGATTTGTAACCGGTAATGGTTCCAATGTGATCAACCTGACTCCTTCTGGTGGTCCGCAACCCGAACGACATACCATGTATTCTTCATTCCCCGGTAATGGCGTTGATGCCTATGGCGGTTTTCCTATTAATTGTCCCAATGGAAGTGGGCATTCTATCCGGCTGGGAAATAATTTTGGCGGTGGTGAAGCCGAAGGCATTTCTTACGAATTCACAATCCCTTCCAACCTTAACTATTACACTCTCATTTATAATTATGCTGTAGTGTTCCAGGATCCCAATCATGAAGAATACCAGCAACCAAGAATGGAGATCGAGATCACCAACGTGTCAGATAATTCGACTATCAGTTGCTCATCCTTCACATTTGTTCCTTACGGACAGATATTACCTGGTTTTTTTGAATCTCCCAACCCCGGTGGGGACTCGCCTGTTTGGTGCAAAGACTGGACAGCCGTTTCTATTAATTTAGACGGGCATGCCGGAAAACGGATCAGGCTTTTTTTTAAGACAGCAGATTGTACATTCCGCAGGCATTTCGGTTATGCTTATATCGATGTTAATTCCGAATGCAGCGGGACTTTTGTTGGCGCTACTTATTGCCCTGATGACACAGTAGCAAATGTTATGGCACCCTACGGCTATCAATCATATACCTGGTTCAACAATACATTTACGCAAACACTTGGCAACAGCCAGGTATTGACTTTTTCACCTTTACCTGTTTCTGGTACAACTATAGCGGTTGTACTTGTTCCTTATCACGGTTATGGTTGCCTTGATACATTATATGCTCAATTGATCGATACGCTAACGGTGCGAGCGAATGCGGGGCCGGATGCGCTATCGTGTAATCATAATCCTGTTCCGATAGGTGTCCCTCCCCGATCGGGACTGGTTTACCAATGGAGTCCTGCTACCGGGTTGACCAATCCCAATATTGCCAATCCATACGCGGCGCCGGATGTAACGACTACGTATATTGTTACCACGCGGCACGATGGGGGTGGCTGCGCCGTTTCTGATACTGTAACGGTGACGGCTGCGGTTATCGACACCAGTTTACAAATGCTCGGGAAGGATACCTATTGTATTGGCAGGGGCGACAGCGCAGTATTTGTGTTGCAACCCAATGACAGCATTCAATGGTACAAGGATGGTGCAGCCATTCCGGGAGCCAGTCAGCAGATATACCGGCCGATGCAAACTGGATCTTATCATGCCATGCTGTTTAGCCACACTGGCTGTAACCTGGCTACGCGAAGTATACAGGTGAATATTGCCACTGTGCCTGTTCCCGGTATCGCAGCCGGTATC
>DASSFT010000523.1:0-3268 GCA_035694045.1 Chitinophagaceae bacterium | reverse complement strand
AGTATTGGTTTTTTATTTCGGTTAAAACCATTTAAAAAAATGAGTAGAGAAAACAATAGGGCAAAGAGTAAATTTAATTTTCCCCAGAGCAGCAGGTCGGGTGCAAGGACAAACTCAATGATATTCATGACAACGATCACTGCGATTTGTACAATGACATTTAATTGTTTTTTCATACCGCTCAATATCCAAACCGCCATGGCGACTTCCAAAATACCGATGACGATTGTTAATGTCCGGGAGTGATCGCTACCGGTTATTCGCGCTACTATCAAATCATGACGAGGGACCAGGTTAAGCACCTTGCAAAATAAACCGTTTGCGATCCAGACCAGTGCAATGCAGTAAGTCAGTATCGGGTTGTTCATTGGCTTATGTACCAGTTTTTTCATCTTTCGGGGTGTAATATCAGAAAGTTTCTTTTTTCTCCAGTTCCGGCAACACTTCATCTATTCTTCTAGCCAACTCCGGTAAACGGATCGTGGGTACGGCGGGGAACAAGTGATGCTCGAGATGATAAAACATGTTGTAGGTGATAAAATTCTTCCAGGGTGTTCGTTGCGTCCTTGCGATCACATGCTCCCCGAGATCGTGGTGAACGCTCCAGACGGCAAAGAACGCAGAAAACATTTCCCCGGTGAACATAATAAGACAATGATACAGCAGGAACGGGACATTGATGAGTACTACAATCGAAATAAATAGGGCGATTGAAACTAATTCCAGGATGGTATCCCATTTATATTTTTTCGATCCCAGCAAAAGCGCAACCTTATGTATGGAAAAAATATGTACGGGACCATACACCAGTGCCTTGTACCAGGGCAGGCGGGCACATTTACCTTCGTGGTCCTGTTCCCCCAGGCAATATTTATGATGCCGGAGGTGGCTGAACTTGACGGCATGAACAGAAGTGATCATCAGGATGCTATTTACATAAAGGGTTAGCCATGTTGCTTTTTTGCCAATACCCAGCGAACTATGAAACCCGTTATGGACCTGCCGAAGTGCTGTCAGGAAGAACATAAATGAACAGGGTATTGCAAAAAGATATAAATGAAAATAGGCGAGGAGCCAGGAAGCAAATAACCAGGGCAGCGTGATATTATTTTCAATAAAGATCTGTCGCCGGTTCAGGCGGGTCAGGTCTTTCCATTTAACTTTTTTGAGGAGTGAACGATTAGTCATAAACAGAGGTTGAGTGGTTACTTTGTTTTTAAACTTTCAGAAAATAATGAAAGTTATTTGTCAAATAAAAGCCGGTCAAACCGGCTTCTGTACTCCTGGCAGCGAATGCCAGTATATCATTTAAAGAGCTTGACTAAATTTCCTACAAACCAATTTTCTTCGGCTTTGATCATCACGTCCAGGGTCTTGTCGGCCTGGTGCCCGAGTTTTTTTATACTGCTCACTATATCCACAAATGCTTTGATGTTCTTGTCCCGTTTGTCGCCTTCTACTTCCTCCAACTGATCGAGTAGTTTCAACATCGGTTCGAGTTCCCGTTTTTTTCTTTCCTTGACGATCTGTTTTACCACTTTCCAGATATCTTTTTCAGCCGAAAAGTATTCCTTGCGCTCACCGGTCATCAGAACCCTTTCTACCAAACCCCAGTTGATCAGCTCGCGGATATTCATATTCGTATTGCCACGACTGATATTCAACTGTTCCATAATATCGTCTTGTGTCAACGGGTCAGGGGTGATTAATAACAATGCATGGATCTGGGCCATTGTGCGGTTGATGCCCCAATGGGTGCCAAATGCACCCCAGCTGCTTATGAACTGTTGTTTTGCCTCGGTTAATTTCATATCTCAAAACTACGGCTATTTTCGAACTTTCAAAAATTTTTGAAAATATATTTTTGAGCTTCGCAGCTGCCTGCAACCCGGTTAAACACTCTCGGTAAACATGTATCTTGCCGGCATGAAAAAGATATTTTTTGTTTGCCTGTTGATAGTTTCCCTGTCCGTCAATGCGCAGTTTAAAAATTTCCGATTTGCCTTCTTATCAGACACCCATATCGGTTCACCGGATGGAAAAGCGGAAGAGGACTTGCGCCGGACGGTGGCTGATATCAACCAGATGAATGATATCGCGTTTGTAGTTATTACCGGCGATATAACCGAGCTCGGTACCAACGAAGAAATAAAAAGAGCCAGGCAGATCCTGGAAGGGCTTAGGGTTACTTATTACATTATACCCGGTAACCATGACAGCGGTTGGAGTGAAAGCGGGGGCGACAGTTTCATTAAAGTTTTCGGAAATGATAAGTTCAGTTTTGAATACAGTGGCATTCGTTTCCTCGGGTGTGCTTCGGGCCCTTACCTGCGCATGAGCGATGGACATATTCCCCGTGGCGCTATCAACTGGCTTGACAAAGAATTGAAAAATGTAAAAGATCAGCAGCCAGTTATTTTTCTCAATCATTACCCTATCGATAATAGTTTGGACAACTGGTATGAGATCACTGACCGTCTTCGCCATTACAATACCTGGGCTATACTCTGTGGACACGGGCATGCCAACAGGGCGCTGAACTTTGAAGATATCCCGGCCGTGATGGGAAGATCCAATCTTCGTGCAAAGGCCGAGTACGGAGGCTTTAACCTGGTAGATGTAAGGGCCGATTCAATGATCTTTACCGAAAGACGACCCGGACTGGAAACATTAAAACCCTGGACAGGTATAAAAATTGAAACGCACCAGTTTGCTACAGACAAAAAATTCAACCGCCCGGACTATAGTATTAATGAAAAATATAAACAATCCAGGGAGCGATGGAGGTTTTCATCGGATGCAAATATCATTTCCACACCCGCTGTGGAAGGCGAGAATGTGATCGTGGGAAACCAGGATGGCAGGCTGTTGTGCATTTCCCTAAAAGACGGGAAACAAAAATGGAGCTATGCAACCGGCGGAGCTATCTTTTCTTCGCCCGCTGTATCAAAAGGATTGGTTGTTGCCGGTTCAGGCGATGGCAACGTTTATTGCATAAATACAAAAGATGGAAAATTAAAATGGAAATATGCTGAAAATGCTTCGGTACTTGGATGCCCGTTGATCAGCAACGATACTGTCTTTATCGGAGGCAGCGATCATTCATTTACCGCCCTTGATTTACACTCAGGTAAAATGATCTGGAAGTTTGATGGACTGGAAGGTCCCGTGGTCAGTACTCCCCTGTTATACGGGGGGAAAATAATTTTCGGCGCCTGGGACAGGAATCTTTATTCCCTCGATAAAACTACCGGTACACTTGCCTGGA
>DASSFT010000522.1:0-2385 GCA_035694045.1 Chitinophagaceae bacterium | reverse complement strand
CGAATCAACTGCACCGCTGGCCACTATCGCCTTTACGAAATTTATGTTGAAGAAATGGATGGAACCGGTAGAGGCACCGTTGCCAAAGTTTCTGACCAGGACCGGGCACCGTGGAGAAATAATTCGTGAACCTTATGGGGTCACCCTGGTCATTTGTCCTTTTAACGGCCCGTTGCTTTTATCATTGCGGCCGGCCATCAATGCCATCGCCGCCGGCAATCCTGTTGTTCTCAAATTAAGTGAATCATTGAAAGCTACCAACGAGATGTTGCTCAGACTTATTCCAAAATATTTCGAACCTGAGTCTTTGACTGCGATCGAAGGTGGGCGTGAAGTCGTTACTGAGCTGCTCAAACTCCCTTTTGATTTCATCTTCTTTACCGGAAGCATGCCGGTTGGGAAAGTGATTATGAAAGCTGCCGCCGAAAACTTAACACCGGTATTATTGGAGCTTGGTGGACAGAATCCCGTTATCGTTGATGAGACCGCGGATATTGCCGATGCGGCAAAAAAAATTGTTTGGGGCGCAACCGCATGGGGCGGACAGTGGTGTACATCTCCGGGTTATGCTTGCGTTCATGAGTCAGTAGCTGATCGGTTTGTCGAGGAATCGATCAAAGCTTTGAAAGAAATGTATGGAAAAGACCCAAAAAAAAGTCCTGACTATTCCCGCATGATCAACGGCAAAGCAGTTATGCGACTGGTTGAGCTTCTAAAAGGATCCAAGGTTGTTGCAGGCGGAGAATACGACGAGAGTGAAAGATACCTGGCGCCCACACTAATCTATCCTGCTAAATGGACAGATAAAATAATGGAGGATGAAATATTTGGGCCCGTACTTCCCATTCTGACGTATAAAGACATTAAAGAAGTAGTCAACCAGATCAAGGCGATGCCAAAACCATTAGCTGGTTTCGTTTTTAGTTCAAACGAAAAACAGATACAATACTTGATCAAGACACTCTCATTCGGAGGTGGTGCTGTCAATCAGGTGAACATCCATCTTTATATTGAAACAATGCCATTTGGTGGGATAGGCAGCTCCGGTATCGGGAATTACTATGGCAAATATGGATTTGATTCTTTAACGCACGCCAAATCGATCTTATACGAACCGACGGGTGAAATCATTGATCACCTGATCCCACCATATACACCTGAGAAAATTAAGGGACAATTTGCCTGGTTTGACTATGATTTGGGCTGATAAATAATGCCCTTTATTTAAAAATTCTTGTTTATGTCACTTACAACGGAGCTGGCCCTCCGGCAAATCGCAAAAGCGATAGCCAAGGGTAAAGAAATTGGTGTGGCAGCCAATATTGCGATCCTGGACTCTGCCGGGCATCTAAAAGCATTTCAAAGGATGGACGACGCATTATTAGGATCCATTGATATCGCAATGGGAAAAGCAAAAACCGCTATGCTATTCCGGATGAACTCTGAAAGTGTTGGTCAATTTTTGGATCCGGCTCAAAAGACTTATGGAATGATAAACACAAGTGGTGGGCTGGTTGGATTCAAAGGAGGTATGGCCATTACCAGTAAAGATGGTATCGAAGCATACATTGGTGTTTCCGGCGGTTCACCTGACCAGGACTTCGAAATCGCAACTGCAGGCAGCCAGGTATAACTTAATATTCGAAACTGATTATCTATTTAAAACAATCTAAAAACAATAAAACATGAAAGGAATGAAAAGAATTCTGATTACCGGGGCAGGCTCTGGTTTCGGAGAAGGAACAGCAATTGGACTTGCTAAATTGGGTCATGAAGTAGTAGCAGGTGTCCAGATTTATCCGCAAGTAACCTCGTTTAGACAAAAGGTTAAAGAATTGGGTTTGGAGAAAAATCTAAGAGTGGAGAAATTAGATGTACTCGATCCTTACGATGTAAATTTTGCGATGAGCTGGGGTCATTTTGATATTTTATTCAGCAATGCAGGTATCGGTGAAGCAGGCCCGGTCTTTGAAATACCTGTTGACCTCGTGCGCCGAAATTTTGAAACAAACGTATTTGCGCCTTTGTCCCTCGCCCAGAAGTTTATCACGAGATGGATTACCCAAAAGGAAAAAGGAAAAATTGTCTTTACATCATCAATGGGTGGTCTTTATACGCCGGCTGGTTTTGGTGTATATGTTTCCACCAAGCATGCCCTTGAAGCAATTGCCGAAGCCCTGGAACAAGAATTAAAGGAGTATAACATCCAAATACATACGATGAATCCGGGAGCTTATCTTACAGGTTTTAATGAGACAATGGCAGATGCCCCATTCCGTTGGTTAGACGACAGTAAGAATTTTACAAAGAAAGCTGAATTAAGGGCAACATTTGATAGCCTTCTGGGTAATGACGCGGGCAGACTTGATCCAGCGGAAATGATCA
>DASSFT010000521.1:0-7389 GCA_035694045.1 Chitinophagaceae bacterium | reverse complement strand
AATGATTGCCTCCGCCTTTTAATTTTTCATTCACGCTCCATTGTGAAATATCGGTATCTCTCATTCCGGCATAGCTAAGGGAACTAAAAGGTAGCGGACTGTTATTGATTAGAAGACAATCTAGATCGCCATCCAGGTCATAATCAAAAAAAGAGGCCTGGGTACAAAAGCCTGAATGATCCAGGCCATACTCAGCCGCTTTTTCAGTAAAAGACAGGTTGCGGTTATTTATGTATAGCTTATTCCTCCTGTTCCCGTCATTCAGATGACCCGAGTTGCAAACATAAATATCGAGCCAGCCATCATTATTGATATCAGCCATCACGGCACCTGTGCTCCACATGCTATCCTGACGCATGCCGCTGGAGCCGCTAATATCTTCAAACTTCCAGTTTCCTTTGTTCAGGTATAGCCGGTTCTGACCCATGTTGCTTGTCAGGAACACATCACATAGCCCATCATTATTGATATCACCGACCGCAACACCACCACCGTTATAAAAGTTTCTGAACTGAAAACTATTATCCGCATCGTTGTCTAATACGGTATTTTGAAAATTTATCCCGGTATTCTCCTCCAGACTGAACAAAGCAGCCTGTTCTTTTGGTTTACCGGTACATGAAATAAAAACGGGGATGCCAACCGCTGCAACTATACAACATGATTTTAGTATCCCCGCATTCATTTTCTGCAATCTTCTTTTATTTTTTTAATGACCAGGTCACCGGTTGTTCATTGTTGACTGTAGCTATGATGTATCGATTTCCTGTCCCTGTCCTGATCTCCTGTAAACTCCTCATCTGTCCCCTCACATTCATCCCCGACTCTTTATTCATCACATACCTGAACCTGCTTCCTCCCTCGTTGAGCAGCAAGTGTCCATAGCTCGCATCCAACCTCCCAAACTGCGGTGGAAAGGTAAACATGTTGCCACCCATTATCAGGTCCACTCTTCCGTCTCCATTCACATCCGTTATCGATACCGCATTCACACTCGACAGCTGTACCCACACCGGTAACTTCTCTATCCTGAACTTCCCCCCTCCCTCGTTCACCGCTATCACTGAACTGCAATAGTTAAACTTCTTCTGCTGCGATGTTTGTACCAGCTCTTTGCCAAACAACTCTACGATATCCTTTTTGGCATACTCCGCATGTTTGAGGTTCTGTTTCTTTAACCCAGGGAACTGGTCCGTTATCTCCCTTTTTAAAAATACAGGCACATCTCTTTTATCTACTGTCCGGGTCAGGAACTGGTCCATCGTACCGCTCCTGTCAAAATCATTCAACCATAGTTTTACAGGGTGGGCATTATCTGGCCTTAAATAAAAGTTCTCTCCTATATTGCCCAGTATCAGGTCCATCTTCCCATCCCCATTGATATCCCCCGTCTTTACCGTCTGCCACCACCCATACATATTCTCCAGTCCTGTCCCTTTTAACTCTTCCAGTTTCTTTGTTTGTTTGTTGTACTGGTAGATCACCGGGCTCATCCATTCTCCCACTATGATCAACTCCTTCTGACCATCTCCTGTCACGTCCGTCCACTCCGCTCCTGTTATCATCCCCTTGGTCCCAAGTTCCCGGTTCAGCTCATCCGTCACATCCTTAAAATGACCACTCCCGTCATTATTATATATATAGCTCCGTGGTGACACTCCATAGCTATACGGCTCGCTCAGGCTCCCCACATACAGGTCCTCGTCTCCATCTCCATCATAGTCATAGTTCACCGCTACCGATACATTCATATCATTACCCGGGAATGCATTCACATCCAGGCTGAAGTTCCCCCTCCCGTCATTCTTGTACAACCTATGCTGGCTCTGACGGCTTCCCCTCTGCATATTATTGCCACCAGCTCCGATGAACAGGTCCTTATCTCCATCTCCATCGGCGTCAAAGAGAAGAACCGCCGTCTCTTCAAAATCCTGGTACTGCTCAAACTCCTTCTGCTGGCTTTTGATAAATTTTCCTCCTGCTGTTTGCACGTACAACTGACGGCTTTGACCCCTCCCTGATCCTATATACATATCCTCCAGTCCATCCCCGTTCACATCACCTACTGCCACCTGTGGACCCTGCCTGGAGAGCTGCTGCGGAAGGTTGCGTTCATCATAATAATCTATATAATCATCTTCCTGGTGCCTCTCCAGTCCAAGGTTTTTTACTTCTAGCATTGGGCTTGTCGCCCTCGCTCCCGCTCTTTGCTCTTCATAGGCATTCCTTCCCTGCTGTTGTGGTTGGCTCAGCTCCGTTACTTTATTTACAGCAATATCCTTATATACATTAGCGGAACGGTCGGGCCAGATCACTACCACCGAATCTATCCTCCCATGCCTGCCCACTCCTATCACCTGCTTATAGTCCACGCTCGATTGAAATCCCCGGCTCGGGACAACCTCCCGGTAATACACCGAAGAGTCGCAATACACCTTTACCTTGCTCCCGATGGCGTAACTGTTACCTCCCTTCCCCTTCAACTTTATACCTACATAATTATTTATTCCCTCCTCACGGCTATTGTTGCGGTACACAAAGGCCGACTGGTTCTCATTGTTGATCACCAAATCCAAATCCCCATCATTGTCCAGATCTCCATACGCCGCTCCATTTGAAAAACTGGGCTTACCAAAACCCCACGCATTGCTGACATCCGAAAAGGTCAGGTCTCCATTATTTTTAAATGCTTTATTGGGAACAGGATTTATCGGTATATGCCTGAGCACTGAATCGGTGCTTTGCTTCTTGCCTGATTGCACCATATTCTTGATGACATCGTTGGCAAAAAAATCCATGAAGTCGAGGTTTGTTACATCATGATTGATGCCGTTGCATACATAAACATCATTGTAGCCATCATTATCTGCATCAAAAAACAAGGCACCCCAGCTCCAATCGGTTGCTGACACACCGCTGTAATAAGCTGTTTCGAGAAATTCATTGTTCCCGTTGTTCACCATCAGGCAATTCTTCATGAACTGCCGGTATAATCCAACCTCGATGCGTTTGTTGTAGAGATCGATATTATCGAATGCTCCCAGTGTTTTCAGGCGATAGTCGTCATCGGGAAGCATATCAGTTGTAAATATATCCGGGTAGCCATCATTGTTGATGTCGGCAATATCAGCTCCCATGGATGAAAAGCTGTTTTGCTCTATGCAGGTCTCCATCTCATCCCTGAAGGTGCCGTCTTTTTGATTGACATAGAGATAATCTCTTTCATATGAGTCATTGGCGACATATACATCTGGCCACCCGTCGTTATTGATGTCGCCGACCGAGACTCCCAGGCCAAAGCTGATCAATGAACCATGGATCCCCGCTTTTTTTGTAACCTCGGTAAAGTGATCCATATCGTTACGGAACAGGTGATCACCCCCGCCTTTTAAGAATTCAGCTATTGTCCAGTCTTTTTCCGGTAGGTCACGCCGGTTGTCATAACCAAGATTGTTGATCGGCATGGGGCTGTTATTGATCATGAAGCAATCCAGGTCTCCGTCGAGATCATAGTCAAAAAATGAGACCTGGGTTGTATAGGCAATTATATCCAACCCATACTTCTTTGCTTCGTCGGCAAACGTACCGTTCCGGTTATTGATATAGAGTTTGTTCTTCCGGTTGCCATTGGCCATATGGCCCGAATTGCAAACATAAATATCGAGCCAGCCATCGTTATTGATATCAGCCATCACGGCACCTGTGCTCCACATGCTATCCTGACGCATGCCGCTGGAGCCGCTGATATCTTCAAACTTCAAGTTCCCTTTGTTCAGGTATAGTCGGTTCTGACCCATGTTGCTTGTCAGGAACACATCGCATAGCCCATCATTATTGATATCACCGACCGCAACACCACCACCGTTGTAATAATTGCGGAAATAGAAACTATTTTCCAGGGAGCCGTCAATCACGCGATTGTTGAAATCGATTCCTGTGTTTTCCTGCAGGGCAAATAATGCAGGTTTGTTCCCCTTGTCAGTGTTTCTACAGGCAGCTATCAAAAAAATAAATGAAAGAGGTAGCAGGCATTTGATCATAGTCGAAACCGGGTTTCAAATTTACCTCATTTTGGTCCGCACACGGGAAGATTAACTATACAATCACTATAATAAAAAAAGCCATTGGAAAATGGCTTTTTCTGAATTGCTAAATTACTAACTGCTTGCTCGAAAAAGTTAATATCCCGGGTTCTGCGTCAGGTTAGGGTTGACAGCAAGGAACCGGTTAGGTATCGGGAACAATACAAATTTGTTGTCGCTTGTATAATTCTTTTCTTGGAACGGCGCCAGGAATTTTCCAAAACGGATCATATCCTGCCTTCTCCAACTTTCCAGATATAATTCTCTTCCTCTTTCATCCAGTAAATTATCCAGTGTAACGCTTCCCAGCGCAGAAGCTCCGCGAGAAGGAAGTGTGCGAATATAATTTACCAATGCAATCGGTGTGCTACCATAAGGACCTGCCGCAGTTCCTGTACCACCCCTGAGGATGGCTTCAGCTTTCATCAACAATACATCGGCAAGCCTGAAATAAACATAGTCATTATCCACGTTACCACCACCGTCGTTTACAAAATCGATCGGGTATTTATAAGCCCTGATACCGGTTACCTCAAGATTGTTTCCTACTTCGATACTTTTTACCGCAGCCGTAAATGCAAGAGGAGCTCCTGTTCTGTCTTGCAAAGGTTGATCATTGCTTAAATTATACTGCTGGCCCAGGAAGAGGCCAACTGTGATTCTGTTACCGGGATTGGCAGGAGAGGTTGGAGTAGGATAGTTTACACCTCTTCTTTTATCGCCAGCTTCAAACTTGCCATAGAAATCGGACAACGTTGTAAAGCCATTCCATCCACCGGGATTTTGATTATAGTGCATTGTAGAGTGCCATCTGGAACGGATGTTTCCTGCCTGCACACCCCCTTTATTTTCTTGTGTGAAAATGTTCTCACCTCCGATAACGCCATTATTCGGGGCAAAATTGTCAAAATAGTTTGCAGTAAAACTGGAGAGACCCGAATTGATAACCTGGTCGGCGAGAAGTATTACCTGGTTCATATCGGCGGCGGCGAAAGTAGGTGCTACTCTTGTTGCGCTGCTTGCCCATACACCCTTGTTCAAATAACATTTCATTAAAAGAACACGGGCTGCATTTTTATTCGCGGTATACTTTGGCGCATCTGGAAGATCTGGTATAATAGCCGCCAGCTCTGTCATTATAAAAGTAAGCGCGTCTGCATCTTTTCTTACTCTTGACGGAGTCAGTACGCTTTCACCTGGATCGCGATAGTTTACCTGGCCCCATCCATCAAGCAACATAAAGTCTGCTAAGGCGCGAAGAAAGCGAGCTTCCGCTTTCTGTTGGGTGCTAGGGCTATAACGTAACAGGTCTGTCGCACCGAAATCAATACCGTTAAGATTTTTGAATGCATCTATAATTCTCTGATTTTCGCCATCATATTTCTGAGCATGCAATACTCTCCACACACCATTATCATCCCAGTCGGGTCCGCGGGTCGGCCCTATCAGTTCATCGGTAGTCATTTCCCAGAGGGCATAAACGCCAGCCTGGTCCTGGAAAATAGGCTGGAGATTGTTATAAATACCGGTAAGAAGAGCGCCGGTATTGGTATTGCCGCTTGAGCTTACCTGGCTGGAAGTCAGCTCACCCTCGAATTTCTGATCCAGCTTGGTGCAACTGAACATCACCAGGGAACAAAACAGGAGTGCGATAATTAGTTTACGTTGCATATGAAAAAGTTTTTTGAATTTCTTACAATTTTCTTTCTTACAGTGAAAAACTTATACCTAAGATAATAGTCCTTGCAGAAGGGTATGGTTGATATTCAATACCTACAGAAGGCACAAAATTAGTTCCTTTATCCACGTTCACTTCAGGGTCGAAGCCTGAGAATTTCGTGATAACGAAAAGATTTTGTCCTGTCAGGTAAATATTCGCTCCTTTGATCACCTTACCCATGTTGCCTATTCCATAACTTATTGTTGCATTGCTCAATTTCATGTAACTACCATCTTCAATAAACCTGGATGAAGCCGTTACCGGGTTAGCAAAAGACTCTTTGATCGGATCTTTGAATACGGACAACGCGATATTTCTTCCGCCATTAATACTACCGACGTTGATAACGTTGTTCAATGTGTTATTGTAAACATCCTGTCCAAAAGCTCCATTCATATTGATACTAAGATTGAATTTCTTGTATCTTAAACTGGTGCTGATACCTAATATGGTTGTTGGATTTGGATTACCTACATAATAGAAAGTATTGCCTTCATCCTGGTAAACGGCAAGACCTGTGCCTTTATCCATGCTCAGGAATTTGCGGGTCCAGAATGCATTTATCGGCAAACCGTTCTGTAGAGTCTGAACCAATGTTCCTGTTATACCTTGTCCGTGCAAACCACCTGTAAATATTGGGGCACTTAATCCACTCATTTCATTGTGAATAAATGAAGCATTGACTCCGAAGTCCCAGCCAAGATCCCTTTTGTTGATAATAGCTGCATTGACCGTTGCTTCCACTCCTTTGTTTTCGACAAAGCCAGGCAGGTTTTTCCACGTATAAGTACTACCGGAAGGACCGTTAGGGTCACCAACTACCGGGTAAAGCAGGTCAGTAGTTCTTTTATTAAAATAATCAACTGTTATGTTCAGGGTATTCTTTAATATGATAGCGTCTACACCAATATTATACTGCCTGTCTGACTGCCATTTCAGGTCAGGATTGGCGTAATTGATTATCCCTGTTAAAGCGCCATTGTTAGAAAATTGAATTCTTTCCACTGATGAGCCTGAAGGAATATCCTGCTGGCCTGTTTTACCCCAACCCACTCTTACCTTAAGTGAATTGATAAGCTTAGCATTTTTTAAGAAATCTTCCCTGCTTACGTTCCAGGCAACACCAAACGAAGGGAAATAACCGTATTTGTTATTTGCACCAAACTTGGTAGAACCATCGGCGCGGATTGTTCCCGTCACCAGGAACCTGTCGTCGTAGTTAAGGTTAACCCTGGCAAAATAAGATTGTAGCTCGTACAACGGATCAATGTATGAAGATATCGTACGGGTTGTCTGATCGCCAAACTGTATATAGTTGGTATAATCCAATCCATACTGACCGAATCCGCCTGGGGGACCGTTAACACCTTCATTTGATCCCTTATTAGTAAACTTCAGGTATTCATAGCCCACCACCGCATTTAAATTCATGCGGGAAGAAATCTTTCTATCAAAAGTTAACGTATGAGTAATTTGCCTGGTTATTAGTTCGCTTTGACCAATATTAGCAAAACCTACACCTGTAAATCCATTCGTATTGTTCAGGTTGATGTTCTGATTCCGGCTCGTTCTTCTTATACCCGAGCT
>DASSFT010000520.1:0-2688 GCA_035694045.1 Chitinophagaceae bacterium | reverse complement strand
TCTCTTTTGGAGCTGGACCAGGGAGGATCCTAACTCCCCTCTCTCCCGAAAGCAATCGGGACGGAGAGGGTTTGGGGGCGAGGACTAACTTTCCTTTCTCTTTCAATTTCATTCCCCGAAGCAAAGCCTCCAAATAATAATAATCAGCATAACTCAGCGGCACATCTACCTCGCTGTTAGACGGTTTTGAGCCGGTGCTGTGTAAAAGTATAAAGCCCCTGTTTTCGCCTGCGCGTGAACGGTAGTTGTTTGTCAGCGATTCGATGATCTTATCTGCTTTTTGCCTGTATAACTTTCCATTTTTACTGTAGGTACTAAGTTCATACAATCCTGACGCAAGAACAGCGGCCGCGGATACATCCCTGGGTTCATTAGGAATGGAAGGTGCATTAAAGTCCCAATAAGGTACCAGGTCCTTTGGCATGTTCGGATGATTGAGCACAAAGCTGGCGATCTTCTCTGCCTGTTCCAGGTATCTTTTATCTTTTGTAAAACGATAGCACATTGTAAAACCATAAAGTCCCCACATTTGCCCCCTCGCCCAGGCAGACTCATGCGCATAGCCCTGGTGGGTGTTTTTCTTCACTACTTTACCGGTAATTGAATCATAATCGACAACATGATAAGAACTGTAATCGGAACGGTAATGATTTTGCATCGTCTTGTCGGCATGGGAAACTGCTATTTTATAAAAAGAAGAATCGCCTGTAAGCTGCGTAGCTGCAAAGAGTAGCTCCAGGTTCATCATATTATCTATGATCACGGGATAAGCCCATTTATCAGTGCTATGATCCCAGGAACGGATAGTGCCGGTAGTAGGTCTGAACCTTTTGGAAAGTGTCCGGGCAGATTCGATGATCACTTCCCGGTAATGCGGATCATGTGTAAGACGGTAACCCGTTCCAAAACTGCAATACACTTTAAAACCCATATCATGGGTAGATGCATTCGTTTTTTCGCGTTCGATATTAGCGGTGAATTGTTCAGCTCTTTGTTTCCAGGCATCGTCTTTAGTGAATTCATAGATAAACCACAACTCACCCGGGAAAAAACCGCTGGTCCAGTCCCTCGAAGCCACTGCTTTTAACCTGCCTGCCGAATCCAATGTTCTTGGAGATACGAGATCGGGCTTAAGCGACCTTGCCTTGTTGAGCTCGTCGATCATCAAAAGGGATTGCTTTGCCGCTTCGTCAAATACACTGGCTGTTTTTATATTCTGCGAAAAACCGGTGGACATAAATCCGCAGATCACTACTACTATTACAATTACTTTCTTCTTCATTATACAGATCATTTATCTATTGGAATAAATTGTATTTCGAGAAGTTTCATCAACTCCGTTTTCTTTATGGATACAGGCTTAATTTTTAGTGTATACCCATCATGAGAGATTGATACCACTCCCAACTCTTTCGTAACGACCGTGGTATTCCCGGCATTTGTGGTGACGGCCTCTTCGATGCGAATTACTTGTTTCGATGAGCTTGAATAATCCTGGTCCAGGATCAGTTCAAAAACGCCACCAGCCGTTTCTTCAGGGGCGAGATATTTGATGATGATCCTGAACTTTTGAGGATCGCTTGTAGCTGCCCTGAATTTCCAGTCAAGATACTGGTCCTTGCTTTTCCAACCTTCCACGTAGTATCGGTCCGTTTTACCATCGCCATAGTTGAATCCTTTTCCATTTTGCCGCGCATCAAACGCCAGGAAACGTTCCATCCTTGTATTGGGTGTCACAAAATGAATCGAATCGGGGAAAGATTGGCCTCTCCAGTCAAATACAAGTACGGCGTCGATGCTGTCATGCCGCTGCTTCGGAAGCAATAGCATTAAATCTCCAGTGGGTGTTTGCTTGATCTCGATTTTCGCCGAAGGTCTCTCCAGGAGGTATCCGTTTGCCAGTTGAGTATGCCCGCTGACATATAATATATTGTTCTTTGGCCAGTCAAACACATGCAGGTAGATCTTGCCGTTCTTTATTGTAGATACACCCCAGCTATGGTATGGTAGGGGACTCGCAGCCGTTCCGTAAATGCTTTCCCCGTTTTTATTTAACCAGCTACCAATGCCTTTAAGAATGCTGAGATCCTTTGCATCAAAACTTCCATCTCCTTTCGGACCGATATTCATTAATAAATTACCACCTCTTGATGCTGCTGTGGCGAGTAAATGAATGAAATGACTTACAGGTTTATGACTGCTGTCGAACTTATGGTAGCCATAGCTTTCATTCGTTGTAGGTATTGCTTCCCAATCACCAGTGACAGGGAAGAACTCAGCAGGCCTATCGGCGGTGTTTTTATAATCTCCAAAATTAGAATTTGCAAACCGCACAAGCCGGCCGTTTACCACGACATTGCTATCTATGGCGCGGATAGCCTTCAGTATGCGGATGTTTTCGGAAAGGGGCAGCTTTTGAGGTGTATCAAACCATAAAATATCCGGGTGATATTTAACAAGCAACTCTGTTATCTGCGGTATGGCTTTTTCATCAACATATTTTTTTGCCTTCGTTAAAAGGTCAGGGTGCAGATCATACCAATCGCGGCCACCGTATAGATTCAGGTCACCACCCGGGTTCTTGTATTCCCAGTCATTACCCGGTGCATCAGGATGTTCCCAGTCGAATGCATGAGAATAATAAAAGCCGAAGTGCATGCCATATTTTTTTGCAGCTACAGACAGCTC
>DASSFT010000519.1:0-6320 GCA_035694045.1 Chitinophagaceae bacterium | reverse complement strand
GATCACTGTTAATTGCCGCAGGTATTGATTTCAGGAAGGTAAAATTCTGCCCATCTCCCGAACGTTCGATCTCAAAATTCTTACTCCCGGTCTCCTGGGCGGTAGACCAGTATAGTTTCACGTCCTGGTTGTCCCATACTGCTGTCAGCGGCAGCAACTTCACGGGTAGTACCATAAAGATGCTTACGGCCACGCTGTTCTTGCTCAGGTTACCGCAGCGGGTCGATGGGTTGTTGAGAAGGTCATTTGCAAGCGTGGTGAATGGACCGTTCACATAACTATTTAAGGAACTGGCATCGAAATTAGCTGTCAGGAAAGAGAACCCGTACACGGTATAATTGCCCGCAGGAAATGTCCGCAGGTCCGGAGTGGTGCTGATAGCTACAATATTACCGGTTGCATTATTGACAATAACATAGCGATAGCTGAAAGCGCCCCCGGGGTTAGGGTAACCTGAATAAACATTACCGCCACCTGGTCCCGATGCCAGGGAAATTGTATAGGCAAAAGGAAGGGGTGAAGGGTTTGAGGCGTCGAAAGTTCCTACTGTAAGATTGTATAACACGCCCGGAATCAAATTTACTGTCAGGGGCTGAAAAAACACACCCCCATTGTAACCGATACTCGAATTCATAAAATTGGTGCAGGGGCTGGCAGGATTGAAGGTCCCGGAATAAACATTTACATCGTAGGTGCCTCCAGTTTGTGAAAAAGTATAACTACCCGCTACATTTACTCTGAACGGATACACATCATATTTGTACTGGTTACTAAAGTTTATACAACTACTGGTAGTAGTATTGAAAAGTGCGAGTGTACTGGCCGGATCCGACGCCTGCAGGGATCCTGAAAGTGGTAATAAAACAGATCCGAAACTTGGAGCAGAAGAAAGGTTTAACATATTGGCACCCGGCGAGGCATTTACCGTAGCCGATGGGGCCAATGTTGCGCCTTCAGCACCGCAACCAGAAGCGATAGTAATATTCGCAGCATTGACATTGAAAAATATATTACCAACAGCTTTTACCATGACACGGCCCGAACTGGTAACTATATTAGGTACTGCAATAGTTTGTGTGCCATCGTTAGGGGTATTTGCCAATAATGTGTAATTGAAGTTTTGTCCTCCGTCCGCCGAAAAAAGGATATCAACATTCGCGCAATTCACTGGTGCGACATCGCTACCGGCCACATTCCAGGTGATAGTAAACGTAGAAATGCCGTCAGCAGTGAGACTGGTAGGAGTACTCTGAGAGGTTACGCTAAATGGCCCTGCAGTCGCGTTCGTATTGACATCGACATCTTCCTGGGCATTACAACCACCGCCGGCGGCATTATCTCTTACATTGACCGTGAAATGCATAGTTCTCGTAACAGAGGGAAGTCGTTCATACGGTTGAGTAAGCCCTGTTAATACACTGGGAAGATTTGGGAAATATCTTGTCGCATTGGAACTGGGAGGGAATGATCTGAAATTAGGTCCTTTGGTTGCAGCAGGGGAAGGGGTTGCACCGGTGGACACTAGTGCTGTATCCATTTCTTCCCAGGTATAGGTAAGGCTATTACCATTTAAATCGCCTGCCGAGCATGTTAACATAAATGGAGTGGAAACCGGGATGACATATGATGCAGCAGCAACACTGACAGTAGGCGCCACATTGCTGAGGACGGTATTGGTGGCGCACCCTCCTGATACGCTTGTTGCGAAGGTTGAGATCTGGTCAACATTACCGACATGAAAATAAAGGTCTGAATTAAACTGGTAAAAATTGGGCGAGCAGGTACCTGCATAGGCCATCAGGGTTGAGCCTCCTCCCGGCTCCCAGGCAGAGCTGAGTGTTACATTCGGGCCGCACTGCCCGTTGTTGGCAACCATGGTATGTGTCGCACTAAACTGGTGACCCATTTCATGGGCCGCCGTACCATCGAAGACTGGTCCCTGAGGCCCTGGAGTTGGATTAGGGCCTGAACCAAAATCCAGGCCGGCCGCTGCACGTCCGTGGCTTACCCCACAGACGCTTGACAACTGTGCCAGTCCTCCATTCCATTGTTTGGAAAAAACAATACCGATGTCGTAATTGGCCGCACCGCCTAAGGCTGTGTTCGTAAAAGAATTATTATTATTAAGGGTTCCGCCGTTAGGGAATGGCAGCGTGGGATAAGGGTCGGTCAGCGAATCTGTATATATAATAAGATTATTGTTGGGGACGAGGTTAAAATGAATAGTAGCATCGCGTTCGTAAATCGCATTTACAGTATTAACGGTAATTGCGATGTATGAGAGAGCATTGGCAACAGAAGGGGTGACGACGGGAGGCGAGTTTGCCCACCAATAATATTCTCCTGTGGCGGCTACAGCCAGCCTGTACGAACGCAAATGGCAGTCGCCGGCATATACACGTCCATTTGTATTTCCAGTGCCCGTAGCAGGTGCTTCATCTGTTACTCCACAAGCGACAGGAACAGGATAATGAACTTCTTTGGTATAATAAGTTATGTGCACCCGGCTATTTCCAGGATCGACTGGATTGATAAATACATTTCCTTTTCCCGAAAAGATCAACCCGGTAATATTATTGTTGTGAATGGTAATCCTGCCCAAACTGCTTTTAGTTACGGGATCTACCAACACGTAAGTTCTGACGTCCGGGATAATAGCCTGGAGTTGCGGAGGCATGATAGATGATTCAAAAACATCGACGGGAAGCAAACTTCCGTCCGGCAGGGGAATTTCAAGCCTGACGGCTGTTGCTCCTGCGTCAAAGCTCCCGGCTGAGCGCATTTTATCTTGCAGAAGGGATACATTAAGTGTATAAAATTTTACCTGGTCTGGTAAGGTGCTGCTATTGCGATTCAGGTAATCCCGCTGGCTATCGGCGTTTTCTTCGTTCCATAATTGTTGTGAGTGGGCGATAACAGCAATAAAAAAGCAGGCTGTAAAGAGTAAAGGTCTTTTCATTCGACAGCAATTTTGGTATTAGTAAGAGGAGTTGAACCCAGAGTGTTGTTCAAAAGTAAAGCAGTACTAAGTAACGGAATTAAGGGACGTTTGCCAAAATAAAAATTGCACACTGGTGAATTTCAATGTTTACTAAATGTGTTACAGTTTTTCCACATCTATCTTGGCAAACGGGATTAAAGGAAAATCATTTTGAAAGCAGTCAACAGACATAAAATGGGGTTGCTGGAACCAGACCACGGGCGTCGTTGCAATTAGGTGAGGCAACCCTCTTTTGTGCAAAGGACCAGTGTTTCAGGCAGAATCGGCCAACCTGCCGTCGGTATGGGTATAAACTCCAGCCTAACTGTCTGGCAATGAAAATTTGTCCTGATAAATACGCCATTGAATTTTTAAGCTGACAAAATCCTCACAGATATGAAAAATTGACTTCTCAAGACCGAATGGCACACAATTTCCTGTACCTTCGCCGTCCTTCCGCCACAGCTAATGTCGTTACCAGGGCCTAAAGATTTGCGCACGCGGTCGGCGACAGGAGATAGCGAAAGTGGGACATATACTAAAAAAACAAAAAATCAATACAATTATGGCTAAGAAAGTTAACATTACCCCCTTGCATGACAGGGTAATTGTGAAAGCGGCGCCTGCCGAAGAAAAAACTGCCGGCGGTATCATCATCCCCGATACAGCTAAAGAGAAACCTCAGCGCGGTACCGTTATTGCTGCTGGTCCTGGTAAAAAAGACGAACCTGTTACTGTAAAATCAGGCGACACAGTCCTGTATGGCAAATATGCCGGGACGGAAATCGTGATCGAAGGCGAAGATTACCTGATCATGAGAGAGTCCGATATCCTCGCGATTGTTTAATTAATTTGAAAATTTGGAAGTGTGGTAATTTGAAAATGGCTGGTAACAACTTCAGATAATTTTCAAATCCTCAAATTTTTCAAATCTTCAAATTCATAAGTTCTCAAATTTTCAAATTCACAAATTTTCAAATTAAATATTATGGCAAAACAACTCTTCTTCGATATTGAAGCAAGGAATAAAATGAAGAAAGGCGTGGATGTTCTTTCCAACGCTGTGAAAGTCACACTCGGTCCCAAAGGCCGCAATGTGGTTTTAGAAAAAAAATTCGGCGCTCCTTCTATAACTAAGGACGGCGTCACTGTAGCCAAAGAAATTGAACTCGAAGACCCCATTGAAAATATGGGCGCACAAATGGTGAAAGAAGTAGCTTCCAAAACCGCAGATATTGCCGGTGATGGTACTACTACTGCCACTGTACTGGCCCAATCCATTATTAGCGAAGGCCTGAAAATGGTAGCTGCCGGCTCCAACCCAATGGACCTGAAAAGAGGGATTGATAAAGCTGTAGGCAAAATAGTTGAACACCTGAAAACACAGTCACAGGCTGTCGGTAATGATACCAATAAGATTCAACAGGTAGCAGCCATTTCCGCCAACAACGATCCTGAAATCGGGAAGCTAATCGCTGAGGCTATGAAGAAGGTAGGAAAAGAAGGTGTGATCACTGTAGAAGAAGCCCGCGGAACTGAAACAGGAATCGAAGTGGTAGAAGGTATGCAATTTGATCGCGGCTATATCTCTCCTTACTTTGTTACCAACAGCGAGAAAATGGAAGCTGTTCTCGAAAATCCTTATATCATGATCTATGATAAAAAGGTGAGCAACATGAAGGACATTGTTCATGTTCTGGAAAAAGTAGCTCAACAAAGCGCTCCATTGTTGATCATTGCCGAAGATATTGAAGGTGAAGCTTTGGCCGTTCTGGTTTTAAATAAATTGAAAGGTGTACTTAAAGTGGCTGCAGTAAAGGCTCCCGGTTTCGGAGATCGCAGGAAAGAAATGCTGCAGGATATAGCTGTTCTTACAAAAGGTATCGTGATCAGCGAAGAGCAGGGCTATAAACTGGAGAATGCCGACCTCAGCTATCTTGGTCGTGCATCATCTGTTACAATCGATAAAGACAATACAACTGTCGTTGGTGGTAAAGGCAAGAAAGACGACATCAATGCACGTATCAGCCAAATCAAAGCGCAAATAGAAGTAACTACTTCTGATTACGATAAAGAAAAATTACAGGAACGCCTGGCCAAACTCAGCGGCGGTGTAGCTGTGTTGAATGTAGGAGCTGCAACTGAAATGGAAATGAAAGAAAAGAAGGATCGCGTTGACGATGCATTGCATGCTACAAGAGCTGCCGTGGAAGAAGGTATTGTTCCCGGTGGTGGTGTTGCTTTCATCCGTGCTATAGAAGCATTGGAAAAATTCAAAGGCAGCAACGAAGACGAGACTACTGGTATCGTTATCGTTAAGAGAGCCCTGGAAGAACCACTTCGCCAAATCGTTGCTAACGCAGGTATCGAAGGTTCCATCGTTGTACAAAAAGTAAAAGAAGGAAAAGGGGATTATGGCTTCAATGCAAGGACTGAAGAGTATGAGAACCTGCTGAAAGCTGGTGTGATCGACCCGACTAAGGTTACCCGCATCGCTTTGGAAAATGCCGCTTCTATTGCCGGAATGTTGCTTACTACTGAATGTGTGATAGCCGACAAACCGAAGAAAGAAGAGGCTCCTCATAGCCATGGCGCACCGGGCATGGGAGATATGGGATACTAAGCCAGTTCGGAGAGCGAGTGTGGAGTCGATAGTCCATAGTCTGGAGTCGGCGTGAATGATGAAGCACGAGGCAAAAAATATAGCCCCGTCGAATCCTGAGCAAATCAAGGATCGGCGGGGTTTTTAATTTTCAAACCTGTCTGCCGACAGGCAGGTTGTCACATTCTCAAATTGTCAAATTTGCTTGTTAAATCCCTGCATCTAGCTCCAATTTCTTGCAGCTGCTGCTTATTTAGATTACCTTTGCAGACTTAAAAAAATTATACGAATGATCAGTGTCAGGGACCTGAAATTAGCCTATGGCAAACGGGTTTTGTTTGAAGAAGTAAATCTCAATTTCACCAAAGGGAATTGTTATGGCGTGATCGGTGCCAATGGGGCCGGTAAAAGTACCTTTTTGAAGATCCTGAGCGGCGAAATTGAGCCAAACAAGGGGACCGTGGAGATTACACCCGGCGAAAGAATGGCAGTACTCAAGCAGAACCAGTTCGAATTTGATGAACAGACCGTTTTAAATACCGTGTTGATGGGTCATACGAAGCTTTGGCAGGTGACCAAGGAAAGAGAGAGCATTTATGCGCTGGCCGATTTTACCGAAGAAGATGGAATGAAGGCTGCGGACCTGGAACATGAATATGGCGAAATGGGCGGGTATACTGCTGAAAGCGATGCGGCTACTTTAATGGGCGAGCTTGGGGTAGGCGAGGAGTATCACCA
>DASSFT010000518.1:0-2192 GCA_035694045.1 Chitinophagaceae bacterium | reverse complement strand
GTTTGCCAGACGGGCCCATGCATGATCAATGGCAGTGACTCTATTATCAAATACATTGGAGAGAAACTCGGGATCAAACCTGGTGAAACAACCAAGGACGGAATGTTTACTTTAAAGACGGTTGAGTGTTTAGGTGCTTGTGGCTATGCTCCAATGATGCAACTGGGAAAAACGTACAGGGAGCATTTAACAAAAGAAAAAGTGGATCAGATCATTGAGGAATGCCGGAACAACGCAGCAAAGAATAATTAAAAATATGAAAAGCATTTTGTCACTTCTGCTCGTCTTCAGTTTAGTTTTTGCTAATGCACAAACAGAGGAAGAAAAATTGACGACGACTTTAAAAGAATTTCACCAGGCACTGGTAAATAAGAATACAGCTTCTATCAACCAGCAGACCGATAAGGCGTTGAGCTATGGACATAGCAATGGCTGGGTAGAGACAAAATCCGACGTGATAAAAGATCTTGAAACGGGTTATCTTGTTTACCACAGTTATAAAGAAGATAGTTTGAATATAACTATGGATGAGTCTATGGCTAACGTAAGATTTGTTGCTGATATAAAGGCCACAATGAATGGCAACGACACCAACGTTCATTTAAAAGTGTTGGAAGTATGGGTAAAGAAAGGGAAGCGCTGGATATTATTTGCAAGACAGGGCGTAAGATGAGATCGAACTTAAACAGATTTGATTTTTGATTGAATACAATGGCAAGAAAACTCTTATTAGATAAGGTAAATGTGCCGGGCATCAGGCATTATGATGCGTATCGTGAGAGCGGAGGTTATGCGTCCGTTGAAAAAGCTTTCAAGATGAGCCCCGACCAGGTCACCGACGAGGTAAAGAAAAGTGGATTGCGCGGCCGCGGTGGCGCGGGTTTTCCTACCGGGATGAAATGGGGCTTTTTGGCAAAACCCGAAGGCGTTCCCCGTTATCTTGTTTGCAATGCTGATGAATCCGAACCGGGCACTTTTAAGGATCGTTATTTGATGGAGTTCATTCCACATTTACTGATCGAAGGATTGATCGTTTCGTCTTACGCAATTGGAAGCAATCGTACATATATATACATACGTGGCGAGTTTGCATGGATCGTAGATATATTGAACGAGGCAATTACCGAGGCAAAAATTAAGGGCTGGCTTGGAAAAAATATTTTGGGAACCGGGTTTGATTGTGAGATCTATGTCCATCGCGGCGCAGGAGCATACATCTGTGGTGAAGAAACGTCATTGATCGAATCGCTGGAAGGTAAAAGAGGTTATCCAAGAATTAAACCTCCGTTTCCGGCTGTAAAAGGTGTATGGGATTGTCCGACGGTGGTGAACAACGTGGAAACACTCGCAGCGGTTGTTCCTATTATTAATATCGGTGGCGAGGAATATGCAAAACTTGGTATTGGAAAATCTACCGGAACAAAATTGATCTCAGCCTGCGGTAATATAAAAAACCCCGGGGTGTATGAGATCGAAATGAATATTTCGGTTGAAGAATTTATTTACAGCGATCAATATTGTGGAGGCATTGCAAAAGGACGAAGGTTGAAGGCCTGCATTCCAGGGGGATCATCTGTTCCGATTCTACCGGCTAACCTTTTATTGAAAACAGCAAAGGGCGAGACGAGAATGATGACATATGAAAGTTTGGCTGATGGTGGATTTCAAAAAGGGTCAATGATGGGAAGCGGTGGGTTTATCGTTCTGGATGAGGACCAGTGTATCGTCAGGAACACGCTAACCTTTGCAAGATTTTACCGTCATGAAAGCTGCGGACAATGTTCACCATGCAGAGAGGGCACAGGATGGATGGAAAAAATATTACACAATATTGAGTACGGAAAAGGAAAGATGAGTGATATAGATCTGCTTTGGGACATTCAGAGTAAGATCGAAGGAAATACGATCTGCCCACTGGGAGATGCAGCAGCATGGCCTGTTGCAGCAGCCATCAGGCATTTCAGAGATGAGTTTGAATGGCACGTGTATGATCCACAGGAGGCACAAAGAAGAAATTATGGCCTGGCAAATTATGCGAAACCCTTAGAAGTTGCCGTCTAATAAATGAATTGCCCATGGCTTCAGCCGTGGGAACAATAAAAAAATAAATGCCGGAAGAAAAAAAATTATTTAAAGTAACGATTGACAACATCACTATCGAGGTGGAGCCGGGAACAACCGTCTTGCAGGCT